>CAYMKG010000007.1:16167-19350 GCA_964391145.1 uncultured Planctomycetales bacterium | reverse complement strand
GCGATTGTTCTTGTGTCTAACATGCTTGCTTTTGCTCAGCAGTCCAGTGAAGTTCTGTTATCTAGAGGTAAGGGTAAAGTGCGGCTGATTAAATACAAAAACGGACACTGGCAGCTGCTGGTGGATGGTGAGCCTTATTTTATTAAGGGCGTTGTGTATGAGCCCGTTAAAGTAGGCGAGAGGCTTACGGCAAGCAATATGTGGATGAACTACGATTTTAACGGAAACGGCATATGCGATACCGCCTATGAAGCCTGGGTTGACGAAAACAACAATAATATCCAGGATGCGGATGAGCCTGAAGTGGGAGATTTTGCACTGCTTAAGGAAATGGGTTGCAATACAATACGGATATATCATCCCAGCAACATTAACAAAGAAATCCTAAGGGATTTATACAGCCGTTTTGGCATCCGGATTATAATGGGCAATTTCTTTGGAGCTTACACCTGGGGTTCGGGCGCATCCTGGGAAGACGGCACAGACTATACCGATAAGCAACAGCGGCTCAATATGCTTGAAGATGTTAAGAATATGGTTTTAGAATACAAAGATGAGCCGTATATTCTCTTCTGGATGCTGGGAAATGAAAACGAAATGGTTGGCTCTCGCGAGAATTCCACTTTCAACAACACCAATGCCAGGCTGGTCCCTCGGGTTTACGCTGAATTTGTGAATGAGGCGATTGAGATGATGCATTCCATTGACCCCGAGCATCCCGTAGCCGTTTCAAACGGCAGCCTCCGGCTGTTAAAACACTTCGCCAAATATGCGCCTGCAATTGATATTTTAGGCTTCAATGCCTATATGGGCGCATACGGATTCGGCTCATTGTGGAGGGCGGTTAAGATGGATTTTGACCGGGCTGTTGTGATTACCGAATACGGTATAGACTGTTACAATCAGCTTAAAAATATTATAGACGAGAATTTCCAGGCGCGGTATCATAAAGGGTGCTGGCAGGATATGGTAGAGAACAGTTGTGGCCATAGCGGCGCAGGTAATTCTATCGGAGGCTTTGCATATAATTGGCTTGATTCATGGTGGTTTTGCGGCTCAGTATCAGAACACGACGTAGAAAAAGGCGCCTGGCGCGGCCCGTCCAATGATTCCTGGATTAATGACGAATGGCTAGGTATATGCGGACAAGGAGATGGCAACAAAAGTCCTTTCTTAAGACAATTGCGCAAGGTATATTATGTATATCAGGATATATGGAAAGAAAAGGATATGGAATAAAAAAGAAGGGTAACCCTATGTTGGAGATAAAAGATTTATTTGTGGAGATTGCGGAAAAACACATATTAAAAGGAATCAATCTTAAGATTGAGAAAGGTAAAACCTACGCGCTCCTTGGCCCGAATGCCAGCGGCAAAACCAGTTTATTGATGGCGATAATCGGGATGCCTCAATTCCGGGTAACCAGGGGCAGTATTATTTTTCAGGGCAAAGATATAACCAGGCTTTCACTGGATGAGAGAGCGAGATTAGGGATTGGGATAATGTTTCAAAAGCCTCCTTATGTTCGGGGTGTTAGATTGCGCAAGGTCTGCGATGCGCTTCTTTCTTCGCAAGGCATAAATAAATTCAATGAATATGCCCGGAAATTAGGGCTTGATGAGCATTTAGAGAGAGATGTCAATTATGGATTTTCCGGTGGAGAATTGAAGAAGTCAGAATTATTTCAACTGCTCTGCCAGGACCCGTCACTGGTTTTGTTGGATGAGCCGGAATCCGGAGTGGATTTGGATAATATATCTTTAGTTGGAAATACAATCAATGAGCTCCTTCATCCAGATAAAAATGGAAGTCCGGCCGGGATGATAGTAACTCATACTGGTTATATTTTGCAATACGTAAAAGCAGACAAGGGTTATGTGTTGATGAATGGCAGGATAATTTGTGAAGGCAAACCCCTTGATTTGTTCAAAGGAATTAAAAAGCACGGTTACGCCAGGTGTGTGGAATGCAGGATGAGACAAAGAAAAAAGCCGAAGCCAGCAAAAATAAATTAGCTTCTTTTGGTCCTGACATTGACATCAGCAAGTACGAGGAGGCGGAGGAAAGACAGGTTCTCGCTTCTTTGTCGGAGTTATCTTGGGAGCTTGCGCAGATTGCTGAAGGCGTAGGAATCGAAACCAAAGAAAGTGGGCGCTCGGGAACATTTGTTCAATTAGACCACAGCGTAATTTATCAGAGAGTTCAAAAGGCATACGCTGGCCAGGTCGAAATTATGAGTATCACTGATGCTCTGGAAAAATATCCCGACATAAAAAAAAGGTATCACTGGAAGGCAGTGTCGGTAGATAAGGATAAATATACTGCCTACGCAGAGCTGCACCCGATGCACGGATATTTTATCCGGGTTTTTAAAGGAAGCAAGGTCAGCCGGCCGATTCAGTCCTGTCTTTTATTGCAAGAGAATGCCACTTTACAGAACGTGCATAACATCATTGTTATCGAGGAAGGCGCAGAGGCGCAGATTATTACCGGTTGCAGCGTTGCGCCCAGGGTTAAAGAAGGTTTGCATATAGGTATTTGCGAGTTCTACTTAGAAAAAGGAAGCAAGCTTACATTTACGATGATACACAATTGGGCGGAAGAGTTTCATGTTCGGCCCCGCTCTGCGGTAATCGTCGATGAAGAAGCGGAATTTAGCAGCAATTACATTCTCCCTAAAGCAGCCCGTTCAATCCAGATGTTCCCCTCAGCCGTATTAAGAGGAAAGGGAGCGGTTGCGAATTTTAATTCTTTGCTTTGGGGCTTGGGTGATTCTTACATTGATATCGGCTCAAAAATAATTCTGGAAGGCGATGGTTCACGGGGTCAGTCAACCGTCCGTTCAATTTGTTATGACCGGGCACAGATTTATGCGCGCGGCATCCTTGAGGCCAGGCACGATAATACCCGGGCTCACCTTGACTGCCGCGGGATACTTTTCTCCAGAGAAGGCAAGGTTTTCGCCATTCCTGAGCTCATAGCCGACGGAGCGCCAGAAAGCAGGCTTTCTCACGAAGCAGCCATTGGCCCGATTAACGAGGAGGAGATTTATTATTTGATGAGCCGAGGCTTGAGTCGTGAGACAGCCATTGCGATGATTGTTAAAGGCTTTGAAGACGTTTCGATTTTGGGCTTGCCGCCTGAATTAACAGCATATATTTCCCGCGTAACAGAAATGACCCA
>CAYMKG010000007.1:0-16067 GCA_964391145.1 uncultured Planctomycetales bacterium | reverse complement strand
TGGGCTTGCCGCCTGAATTAACAGCATATATTTCCCGCGTAACAGAAATGACCCAGAAAGAAGTACTGTAGAGGGACGCTTCTTGCGCCAATCGGAGAACTATCCCTGAGCCAAGCCAAGATGTGTCCCTGAAGGTGTTAAATTTCTTTCAAATACGAGATGGGGGACATATCTGTGAACAGCTGAAGAAACGTCCCTAAATATGGAAGGAGTAGAGGAGAATGAGGACTGATGGCAGAGAATACAATCAGATACGCAAGGTTAAGATACAGCGTAATTACATTGATTATGCTGAAGGTTCGTGTTTGATTGAAATAGGTAATACACGGGTAGTATGCACTGCTTCGGTTGAGGAGTCTGTGCCTTCGTTTTTAAAGGGCAGTGGAAGAGGTTGGGTTACCGCAGAGTACGGAATGATTCCCCGTTCTTGTCAGATAAGGATTCCGCGCACCAAGAATTCAGGCAGGACGTATGAAATTCAGAGGTTAATAGGAAGGGCGTTGCGGGCAGTAATAGATTTGGATAAGATGGGCGAGCGTACTATCTGGATAGACTGCGACGTTATTCAGGCAGACGGAGGAACGCGCACAGCAAGCATTACAGGCAGTTTCATTGCTCTTGCCGATTGTCTGGTTAAATTAAAAAACAACAGGCTGATTCAAAGGATTCCCGTCAAGGACCTGGTTGCTGCAATTAGCGTTGGTATAATTAATAGTCAGGAGTACTTAGATTTAACCTTTGAAGAAGATTCTCGCGCTGAAGTGGATATGAATGTGGCAATGACAGGCTGCGGTGAGTTTATCGAGATTCAGGGAACAGCGGAGAGGTACCCATTTAAAAAGGAGCAGATGGATAAACTTCTGGAATTAGCCAAAGCAGGGATTATGGATTTGATTGATATCCAGCGCAATTTATTAAAGGATGTCTTATGAGAAAGTGTTTGAAGCGAAACTTCAAACAGGTAGCAAGTAATGAGAAAAAAGCAAGAGAGAATTGAACTAGTAGTTGCCAGCAGAAATCAAAAGAAGGTTGAGGAGATAAAGGAAATTTTGAAAGAGCTTAACCTTAAAATAACCTCCTTACGGGACTATCCCGGCGCTCCTTATATTATTGAAAACGGTAAAACCTTCAGGGAAAACGCTGAGAAAAAAGCCAGGAAGATAGCCCGTTTTACCCAAAAGCTTACTTTAGGCGAGGATTCGGGGCTTGAGGTAGCTGTTTTGGGCGGAAAGCCAGGAGTGTATTCCTCCCGCTTTTCGGGAAGGGATAAAAATGACTTGAAGAATAACCTTAAGCTGCTGAGTCTGTTACAGGATTTGCCGTTTTCAAAACGAAAGGCGCGCTACGTCTGCAGCGTTGCTTTGGCTGATAAGGATGGCTTAATCGGAGTTGTTGGAGGAACGTGTTCGGGTATAATCGGATACCAGATGCGCGGCTCTTACGGCTTTGGTTATGACCCTTTATTTATCCCGCACCTTTCTGAATTCCCCAAGGGCTCGGTTAGAGGGAAAGGTGCGGGATTTATTATTCCTAAGTATAAAAAGACCTTTGCCCAATTAGGCCCCCGGATTAAACATAAGATGAGCCATCGCTTTCGCGCCCTTACCAAGGCAAAAGGGATAATTCGAACCTATTTAAATGAAAAGATTTTAACAAAAACATATGGAGCGCTATAATTAAAGGATAAAGTTAAAAATAATGATATGGAAGAAGAAATAATAGAAATAAGCAAACAGATGGATTCTTTTCCGGACATCGACCAGCTGATTACTTTCTTTGTAAACAAAATAGCTGAGACATTTAAAGCTAACCGCGTGTCTCTTATGCTTCTGGATCAGGCAAGCAGAGAATTATTTATTAAGGCATCACACGGATTAAATTCTTCAGCAAATAACGCAAGAATAAAATTAGGCCAAATGTTCGGCGGCTGGGTGGCACAGCAGGGTGAGCCCCTATTGGTTAAGGATGTAGATGCGGAGTTTCCTGATTTACCGAGAAATAGAATATTGCGTTATAGAACCAAGTCTTTTATTATTACTCCACTAAAATTAAATCCTGTCAGAAACAAGGTTTCAGGCGTAATGGAGGGCGGAGTAATCGGCGTATTCAGCCTGACTGACAGGAAAAGTCCGGGTATATTCACTGAAGAGGATTTGAAGATAATTGATTTTCTCTGTCGTCATCTTACCCTGCACATAGAAAACATTAGATTGCGCAAAAAGAATGCAGAGTTGATAACGGTTGATCCTCTTACTGGTTTATTCAATCACCGCTATTTTCATGAACAGTTGCTCGAAGAGATATACCATGCCGAGCGGTATAAGCATCCCCTGAGTTTGTTAATGTTGGATATAGACGATTTCTCTTGGTATAATCAGACTTACGGTTATTCAGCCGGAGACGTCGCTTTAAAGCAGATAGCCGGGATAATAAAAGATAATCTGCGCAGGGTGGATTTAGCCGCCCGCTATGGCCCCGAAGAATTTATGGTGATTTTGCCCAATACTCGCCTGAAGCAGGCCCTTGTTGTTGCCAACAGGATTAAAGAAACAGTTGACTATGCCGTGTTTGCCGAAGACAGGAGCACTTCCTTCGGTATGGCCAAACTTACGGTTAGCGTCGGAATAGCGGAATATAAAATCGGGCTGGATAAGCAGAAACTGATTCATCACACTGCCAGCGCCTTGTTAGAGGCAAAACAAAGAGGCAAAAACCGCGTCTGGTTATTTAAATAATTTGAGGAGTATATGCCAAAAGAGAAGATATTAATCGTTGATGACGAAAAAGATATTGTAGAGTTGGTCCGGTATAATTTAGAGAAGGAAGGTTATAAAGTAATTCCCGCCTATAGCGGTGAAGAGGCCTTAGGGTTGATTAAGAGAGAGTTACCCAGTTTAATAATTTTAGATTTAATGTTGCCGGGTCTGGATGGCCTCCAGGTATGTAAGATATTAAAAAAGGATGCAAAAACCTGCTCGATTCCCATAGTTATGTTGACTGCTAAAGGAGAAGAGTCTGACATAATAGTAGGATTGGAACTGGGAGCCGATGACTATATTACCAAACCTTTCAGCCCGAAAGTATTAACTGCAAGAGTCAAAACTGCCTTAAGAAGACTTGAAGAGAAAAGATTACCAAAGGAGGTAATTCAAATAGAGGGCTTAACTATAGATATTCCGAGACATAAAGTGACATTAAAAGAAAAACCCATTGAACTTACTACCACCGAATTCAATCTTTTGGTGTGTTTAGCCTCAAAGCCAGGACGGGTTTTCACCCGCGACCGGCTTTTGGACAGAGTCTGGAGAGAAGGGGCGGTTATAGTGGATAGAGCTGTAGATGTACACATAAGGAGACTACGTAAAAAATTAAACACGGCTTCTGATTTGATAGTTACGGTAAGAGGCATCGGGTATAAATTTAAAGAATTAAACGAAGATGAAGATTAGAGTTTGGCACAAATTATTTTTGACTTATATAGAGATAGTTATCATTTGTACGGTAACTGTCAGTATCTTTGTTACAGTATCATTAAAGAATTACTATCTGCAAAGTTTAGCCTCCAATCTTAAATCCAATGCCAAGTTAGTCAAGGATATTGTAAGACAAGATTTAACCTTTGGAAATTTATCAAATATTGATTCTCAGAGTAAAATTTTAGGCAAAGAAATTGCTACAAGAATTACCATTATAGACAAACAGGGGATTGTTTTAGGAGATTCTGAAGAAGACCCTGCCAGGATGGAGAATCACGCGGATAGGCCAGAGATAAAACAGGCCTTAGCTGGAAAAGCAGAAACGAGTCTGCGCTACAGCAATACCCTCAGGATGGATATGATGTATTTGGCTATCCCAATAATTGAGAATGGCCAAGTCATTGGAGTAACTCGCCTTTCTTTGCCTCTGACAGAGGTAAAGACAAAGATAGCCTATATCCATAAGATGATTTTTCTTGGGGCATTACTTGCTTTATTTGTTGCTTTGGGGATAGGCCTTTTGGTAGCCCGAATGATTACCAAACGCTTACGCGAGATGACAGGTTTAGCCAAAGATATAACCAGCGGAGATTTTACCAGAAAGATAAATATCCGTTCAAAGGATGAGATAGGCCAATTGGCTCAGGCCTTTAACCAGATGGCAGAAGAACTAAAGATAAAGATACAGACTATTACGGAGGATAGAAACCAGATACGGGCAGTGCTTACCAGTGTAATCGAAGGGGTGCTGGCCATTGATAGAAATGAGAAGGTGATACTTTTTAACTCTGCCCTTGAGAAGATATTCGGCCTCAGTAAAGCTCAAGTAATAGGAAGATTCTTCTGGGAGGTAATCAGAAACGATGAATTAAATAACCTGTTAAGAGAAGTAATGGAGAAAAAGAAGCTTAAGAGAAAAGAATTAACCCTTTACTTTCCTGAAGGAGAGAAGGTATTCCGCGTCCATGCTCTACCTATTAAAGGCAAGGACGATATATCTGGCGTGGTAGCAGTATTACATGATATCACCGAGCTTAAGAGACTGGAGAGAATGCGGATTGAATTTGTGGCTAATGTCTCGCATGAGTTACGTACCCCTCTTACCTCAATCAAGGGATTTGTCGAGACCTTGAGAGACGGCGCTATCGATGACCCTAAAAATAGTCGTCGATTCCTAAATATCATTGAGGCCCATACTGAAAGGCTTAATAATTTAATAAATGATTTACTGGAGCTGTCCAGAATAGAGTCCAAAGAGATTAAGATGGAATTTCAATCGGTAAATCTTAGAGAGTTAGTAGAAGCGGTAGTCTCTAATTTTAAAGCAGCTATAGAGCAAAAAGGACATAAGGTTGTGATAGATATACCTTTTGACCTTACTCAAGTTGAGGTAGATCCAGAAAAGATAGAACAGGTTTTTACCAATCTTTTAGATAACGCCATTAAGTTTACTCCTCAAAATGGCAAGATATGTATCAGAGCAGTGGATAAAGGAAAAGATATACAGATTGAGATATCTGATACAGGCATTGGCATTCCCCAGGAGCATCTGGGGCGACTTTTTGAACGCTTCTACCGCGTGGACAAAGCCCGCTCAAGAGAATTAGGCGGCACAGGCTTGGGCCTTTCAATTGTAAAACACATCATTCAGGCACACGGCGGAAAGGTGGGGGTAGAAAGCGAATTTGGCAAAGGCTCGAAGTTCTTCTTCATTCTTCCCAAAAAGCAGCTTTCCACGTAAATCTCCCCTTCAAATTTTCCACAAGACTTAATCTTCCTGTAATATTCTCGTAATAATCTTAGGGTATATTCTAAGTGCAAAAAGAGGGAAAAAATTTAATTAAATTTTAATACTACTGTAATAATGCTGTAATGCTTGGAAAGTAAGCTATAGGGTGAAAATGAAGTTTTAAATATATTGAAAATGAGAGAAAAATAAGAAGCGAAAGGAGGTGAGAGAATAATATGCAGGAGGTAGTAACGACTATGTCAAGTTTGCAAAAGGATTTTGTTGCCAGCTTCTTGCGTTCACAAGTCGTTGCTTTGCAGCGCGTCTTGGAAACAATAGAGAATTCGAGCAGAAGTGAAGATGTTTATGTGAAGGAGTCCATAAATCGGGTAGAAAAAGAGCTACGCCGACTCAGGAAATTATACAGAAATAATTAAAAGGGAGGTTTTGAAAATGTGCAAAAAGTTTAAGTTAATCGCTTTGTTGATGCTTTTGGCAGTCTTTGTATTGTCAGTCAAAGCGCAGGCTGATGAGCCGCTTTTGGATTTACTGCGCAAGAAAGGGGTTATCACCTATGAGGAGGCAGAGAAGATAAGGATAGAGACTGCTCAAGAAAAGGCAGACACTCTTATTTCCCTTAAAGGCGCGGATATTCGTTTGGGCGGTGAGTTAGAAGTAGAATTTAGAGATACACAAAAGGATGATGGGATATCTGATGCTCATGCAAGGTTTCAGTTTGATAAGTTTGTGTTAAAGCCAGAGGTAACCTTTAAAGATTCGAATATCTCTTTAAAGGCAGAGGTAGAGTTTAAACCAGATGAGGCTTACTTTACTGAGGGAGGAGTTTATTTTAAAAATCTACCTTTAAACTCACAATTTTTTGCCGGTTTAGATGATAGATTTGTTGGTATCTCCCGCAAGACTGAGGTTTATCCTCTCCTGGGAACTGCTTTGTGGAGGTATGAGCAGCTTCAGATAAACTGGGGAGCAGAGTTATCTCCTTTTTATTGGGGCGTTGTTTTTGGTGAAGGTTTAAGACTTAGTACCAAACAAGTGGCTGAAGATTCCAGTTATAAGATGCTGCGTGATAAGCGTAATGTGTCACACAAAACAGGCCATCCGGAATATGGAATTAAATTAGGAGTTAAGCCTGCTCTCCGAGATTTCGGCAGTATTGATGTTTTAGGCTTTGGCTTCTGGGGTGAGTTGAATGATGACGACAAGGCTACATTAAGCTCAAAGCTACCTAACTACACTTCAACCTCAGATAGAATGAGGCGCTATGGCGGACGGGTGGTTTATAATTATAAGTTTGATAAATTAAGAAAACTGACCTTAGTAGGCGAATATGCTCAACTTGAAGATGGCACATTGGATAGAGATGGTTGGTATCTGCAAGCTTCACATAAATGGAAGTTTAAAAGAACCTACTTCAGGTCTTTTGAGCCTCTGATAAGATATGGACAGCTGGATACTGACTGGGAGAAATCTTTTGGCAAGCCCGCCTCCTGGGATAGAGAGATGTTGACCATTGCTTTGATTACAGAATTGGCTAAGAATGTTAAATTAAAGACCGAATACTATATTAACGATGAAAAAACCGGCGGCAGAGATGTGGATAATAATGAGCTTTTAGTACAGTTGGAATTCAAATTCTAATTGAATTTCACCAAATCTTAACCAAATTGTAACACAATTGTAACAATTGGATGGTAAACTTAAGCAAGGAGAAGATAAGATGAAAGGACGAATTTTAAGAATTGGGTTGTTAGGTTTGATTTTTGGGTTGATGAGTTCCCTTAGTTATGCAGGGGGCAGTCGACTTGTTATCCAGGGCTCAACCACAGTTTTGCCCATTGCTCAGAAGGCAGCTGAGGTATTTATGCAAAAACGCCCAGAAGTAGATATCTCAGTTCGTGGCGGAGGTTCAGGAACAGGCATTGCTGCTTTAATTGACGGGATATGCGATATTGCTACCTCTTCCCGGCCAATGAAGAAAAAGGAAATTTTAAAGGCTAAGGAGAAAAGGATAAATCCTGAACCTCATGTTGTGGCTATGGATGGAATCGCGGTAATTGTCCATCCTTCAAACTCGGTTAAAAAAATCACCCTTAACCAGATTAAAGATATCTATACCGGCAAAATATCTAACTGGAATCAGTTAGGAGGTAGGAATCAAAAAATAGTTGTGGTTTCAAGAGATGTTGCTTCAGGGACATATGAGTGTTTCAGCAAGCTCGCCTTAAAGAAAGAGCGGGTGCGTCCTGATGCGCTACTTCAAGTCTCTAATGCAGCAGTAGCTTCAACAGTTAAACGCACAAAAGGTGCTATTGGTTATGTTGGATTAGGATATTTGAGTTCAGAAGTTAAAGCCTTGACTATTGATGGTGTTGTGCCTTCCGTAGAAACTGTGTTAAAAGGCACCTATCCTATTTCCAGACCCTTATTTATGTACACCAATGGTAAACCAAAAGGATTGGCAAAAGATTTTATTGATTTCCTCTTAAGCGAGGAAGGGCAAAGAATAGTTAAAGAACAAGGTTTTGTTTCCTTAAAGTAAGTTAAATTATGAGAAGAGCGCAAAAAGAAAATTTAATTAGAGGATTTTTTTGTCTATTTGCTTTACTTTCTATCCTCTTTCTCTTAGGAATTGTCATAGTTTTGTTTAAAGAGGGGCTACCTATTTTTAATGTAACTTCTTTGGGTAAGTTTTTATCAGGCAAATTCTGGTACCCCACTTATGAACCACCTGATTTTGGAATATTGCCCCTGCTTTTAGGTTCTCTCTGGGTTACCTTAGGGGCATTAATTATTGCTGTGCCGTTAGGAGTAGCAGGAGCTATTTACATTTCAGAAGTAGCTTCCCGCAAAATAAAGGAATTTATAAAACCAGTAATAGAGCTTCTTGCTGGTATTCCTTCTGTAGTTTATGGCTTCTTTGGGATGGTAATTGTGGCGCCTCTAGTAGCGAAGTTTTTCGGCTTGCCTGTAGGACTAAATGTCTTTACTGCCTCTATGCTTTTAGGTATTATGGCTATTCCTACTATTACCAGTATTTCTGAAGATGCACTTTCGGCAGTTCCTAAGAGTTTCAAAGAAGCCTCTTACGCCTTAGGGGCAAATAAGTGGGAGACCACGGCTAAAGTAACTCTTCCTGCTGCAGCAGGAGGAATAAGCACTGCTATTATTTTAGGTATGGGAAGAGCTATAGGCGAGACGATGACCGTACTTATGGTTGCTGGAGGCGCGGCGGTAATTCCTCGTTCTTTCTTTGAGCCTGTGCGAACTATGACTGCTACTATTGCTGCTGAGATGGGTGAGACAGTTGTAGGGAGCGCGCATTTCCATGCGCTTTTTGCTATTGCTATAGTTCTTTTTGTAATCACTTTAAGTTTTAATATCATCGCTGACCTTTTAGCTCAGAAGTTCAGGAGAAAATTAAAGTGAAGATAAGAAAAATTAGAGAAATTATCTGTTTTGGGATTTTAAGATTAGCCACAGCTTTTATACTGTTAGCACTTTTTATTATTCTCTACTTTATCACTGTCAGGGGATCTAAAGTGGTTAACTGGCAATTTTTAACCCAGATGCCTCGTGAAGGAATGACTGCCGGTGGAATTCTACCTGCAATCTTAGGCACATTTTATCTCGTTACCTGCAGCATATGTTTTGCCTTACCATTAGGAGTAGCCGCAGCAATATATTTGACTGAGTATGCAAAACAAGGGCGATTAATAAGAATAATTCGCATTGGAATAAATAATCTTGCCGGGGTTCCTTCAGTTGTGTTTGGACTTTTTGGATTAGCAGTATTTGTCAAATTTTTCGGTTTCGGCATATCAATCTTATCTGG
Source organism: uncultured Planctomycetales bacterium (assembly GCA_964391145.1). Taxonomy (GTDB): domain Bacteria; phylum Omnitrophota; class Gorgyraeia; order Gygaellales; family JAHJCI01; genus CAYMKG01. The sequence continues at coordinate 7,009 of CAYMKG010000007.1, read as the reverse complement.
CGGCCTTACTTTGGGGATATTAATCTTGCCTACGATTATTCGTGCCAGTGAGGAAGCATTGTTGGTTGTTCCGCAATCTTTTCGTGAAGCGTCTTTAGCTTTGGGCGCAACTAAATGGCAGACTATTCGTAAGGTAGTCTTGCCCTGTGCCATCTCAGGAATATTAACCGGCTCAATATTAGGCATTGGCCGAGCTGCAGGTGAGACTGCGCCCATACTCTTTACTGCAGTAACATTTTATACTATGAGACTACCGCGTTCTATTTTCAGTGAAGTTCAGGCACTTCCCTATCACATCTATGCCCTAATGACTGAAGGCACACATCCTGAGGCTCAAGTACCTATTGCTTATGGCACAGCATTGGTTTTACTCTTTTTAGTCTTAGGTATAGATTTAATCGCTATTATTATTCGTAATCGAGCAAGGAGGAAGAGGTGGTAAGATTAGTCCACAGTCCACAGTCCATAGTCCATAGAGAAAGTGAGATTAAAATTTCCATTCGTAATTTAAATATCTGGTATGCAAATGTACAGGCAATAAGGGATATAAGTCTTGATATTGAGAAAAATAAGGTTACAGCTATCATTGGGCCATCAGGATGTGGAAAATCTACTCTTATAAGAGCTATTAACCGGATGAACGATATTATCCCTGAGGCAAAAGTCAAAGGAGAGATTTTATTAGATGGGAAAAATATTTACCCCGTTAGAAATAAAACCTCAACTTGTCCTGTAGCCCATGGAGGTAAATTGGGCTGGCATAGGAAGATGTTTACTTTTGGTCAAAAATGCAAAGGAATTTCTAACGGGGTTTATGAGGAAGATGTAGATGTGGTTGAGGTAAGAAGGAAGGTTGGAATGGTCTTTCAGAAATCCAATCCTTTCCCTAAGTCCATCTTTGAAAATGTTGCCTACGGGCTTAAAATCAATGGACTTATTAAAAACAAGGGAGAATTAATAGAAAGGGTTGAACAGTCCTTAAGGGACGCTGCCTTATGGAATGAAGTTAAAGATAGACTGAGTGATTCAGCTTTAGATTTATCAGGGGGCCAGCAGCAGCGCCTCTGTATTGCCCGCACTTTAGCAGTTGAGCCAGAGGTAGTTCTATTTGACGAGCCCTGCTCTGCTTTAGACCCAACCGCTACGGCAAAGATTGAGGAATTGATTCAGAACTTAAAGAAGAAATACACCATTGTCATTGTAACCCACAATATGCAGCAGGCAGCCAGAATTTCTGACTTTTGCGCCTTTCTTATGCTGGGAGAGTTAATAGAATTCGACAAAACAGATAAGATATTTACTGCCCCTTCTAAAAAGGTTACCGAGGATTATATTACGGGTAGATTTGGATAATCACAGTAATCAAATAGAAAAGAGAGGTGAAAAATGGAAAGGCATTTTGATGAAGAATTAACGGAGTTGAATAAGCAATTGTTAAGAATGAGTAGCCTTGTTGAGGAGGCAATTTGTGTTTCCATAAAGGCATTGGTAAAGCGTAAGGATGATTTAGCTGGTGAGGTCATCAAGCGTGATGAGGCGATAAATATGTTAGAGGTAGAGATAGATGAGTTGTGCCTTAGACTTTTGGCTCTTTATCAGCCAAAAGCTATTGACTTAAGATTTATTACCTCGGCAATGAAGATTAATAATGACCTTGAGCGTATAGCTGACCAGGCAGTTAACATTGCTGAACGCACTCAGGAAATAATTAAGCAGCCCCTTCTTAAACCTCTGATAGATATTCCCCGTATGGCCACAATAGCCCAGAAAATGGTGAAGGATTCTATTAACGCCCTGGTTAATAAGGACGAAGCATTAGCCAGAGATGTGTGCAAAAGAGACGATGAGGTGGATAATCTCAATGACCAGGTATTCAGAGAACTCTTGACCTATATGATGCAAGACCCTAAAACAATTACCAGGGCAGTAGAACTTATCTTAGTAGGAAGGCACCTTGAACGAATAGCTGACCACGCTACAAACATTGCCGAGGATGTTATCTATTTTGTGAAAGGCAAGACGATAAAACACCACATAGAGAATTAAGATAAAAGATAGAGAATTCCCTTTTCTTTTAGACCTATCTATTTTACCCCGTTAGAGAGAATTCTCTAGCGGGGTTTACCTGGTTAAGTTGGATGCCCTTGTTAATATTTACTTGTAAAGAATATAATAATGTAGTATATTAATTATGACAAATTACTCAATACATTGAGTAATTTGTTAGAGTAATAAGGTATACCTTTTAACAGGAGGGACACAGTAGCTATGAGAAAATACAAAAGAAAGGTATTTTTTAATGCCCTTTGGAAGAATTTGCGTGGCAGGGTTAATTTAATTCAGGTTGTGGTTGGCCCTCGGCAAGTAGGCAAGACAACACTTGCTCTTCAGGTAATGGATGAATGGAAGAATCCTAAAATATACGATAGTGCCGACAGCCCCGATATTCCAACTACCGACTGGATTGTGCAGAAATGGCGAGCAGCAAGAGAAAAAAGCAAGGCCTCTGGCAGGAATACATTGCTTATATTGGATGAGGTGCAAAAGATATCCCGCTGGAGTGAGGCAGTAAAAAAGTTATACGATGAAGATAAAAGAAAACAAAATAAAATAAGGGTTTTATTATTGGGATCTTCGGCTTTATTGATGCAGCGTGGTTTATCTGAAAGTTTAGCAGGGAGGTTTGAGCTGCATCAGCATACTCACTGGTCATATACAGAATGCCGAGACTATTTTTCGCTTAACTTAAAAGAATATATATACTTTGGCGGTTATCCTGCTGCGCTGTTATTACGTAGAGACCAGAGACGCTGGGCCAATTACATCAGAGAATCCTTAATCGAGACAGTCTTAAATAAAGATATAATTTTAATGTCTCCAATTTCCAAACCCGCTTTATTACGGCAAACTTTTGGTTTGGCAATGAGTCATCCTGCCCAAATAATAAGTTATCAAAAAATGTTAGGTACTTTGCATGATGCAGGTAATACTACAACTATCGCCTCTTATCTTAGATTATTGTCAAAAGCATTTTTGGTAAGCCCCTTAGAGAGGTTTAGTCAGGCAAGAATTAAACGTAGAGGCTCTATTCCTAAATTGTTGATATTAGATAATTCTCTAATTTCGGCAATGGCAGGTATGACTTTTAGAGACGCGACTCGGGATAAAGTATTCTGGGGAAGATTAATAGAGAATGCAGTTGGTGCGCAACTTTTTAATTTGGTTCTACAATGGGGCGGAGAACTTTTTTATTGGCGCTTACGGCAAGATGAGATAGATTACTGTTTAAAAGTAGGCAATAGACTCATTGCCGTAGAGGTAAAATCGGGTTATCCTAATAAAACATTAGACGGCCTATGTTCTTTTCTTAAGAAGTATAAAGAAGCCGAAGGCGTTTTATTGTCTCCTGTTAAGTTACAGTTAGAGAGGCCTATCAGGAGTATTGCTTTGGAGGATTTTTTTAAATCCCCTGATAAAATCCTCAAGATTTAAAAGGAGATTTGGACACCGAAAAACACCGGTTTTTGTTTCTCTGGACATATTAGTAATTTTAATTTATAATAAAAAAACAAATGGGAGACAAGCGGCGGGGCGTGGCTCAGTTTGGTTTAGAGCGCTTGCTTTGGGAGCAAGAGGTCACAGGTTCAAGTCCTGTCGCCCCGACCAAACGAAACCTGGCGAATTTCTGGGCGAAGCTAATTCTATTCAGTCAATTTAACAACTCGGTATTCTAAAGGATGCATACAGATATATGGAAGAAACACCGCTAAACCGCAAAAATTCCGCTAAAACGCAAAAATTCTTTGCGCTTTTGCGGTAATTTAGCGTCTTTGCGGTGTCAAAGCTATGTGGGAATCTTAGATAAAAGGTAGGTTGAAACCAGAAATTAACTATGGGCTTTTATAAGGGAAGATAGTACTTAAATAGGCTAAGTAGATGAAATTATGAGAGGCACTATCAATAATAAAAAGAAGCTACTTCAATTATGTAAAGATAACGACATTATATTTTTGGCAATATTTGGCTCCTTTGTAAAAGGAGGCTTTACAAAAAAAAGCGATATTGACCTTTTGGTTCGTTTTTCTAAACCCAAAAGTCTCCTTGAGCTTGTAAGGATAGAAAGAATATTTTCTGAGGTTTTGGGCAGAAAGACAGACTTATTAACCGAGGCCTCTATCAGTCCCTACTTAAGAGATAGAATTAAGCAAGAGATGGAGGTAGTCTATGAAAGAGCGCGATGAGACTGTATATCTCAAGCATATTTTAGATGCAATCGCCATAATTGAAGAATATCTTTCCGGGGCTACCCAAGAGACCTTTACTAAGACTAAACTTCTTCAGGATGGAGTCATTCGGCAAATTGAAATCATTGGAGAGGCGGCTAAGAGGATTTCCTCTGATTTGCGAAGTAAATACCCTAATGTCCCATGGAAAGACATCGCAGGAATGCGAGATAAGCTTATTCATGATTACTTTGGAGTAGATATCGACGCAGTCTGGTCTACAACAAAAAAGGATATTCCAATGCTAAAGAAAGAGGTGGGGCAGATTTTGCGGGATATTGCATAGTTTAATAAATAGGCAAGTTTTTATGAGGGTGAATTTTGCCTTGCCACCTGAAAATTTGCTCAAAAAACGCAGTTTACTTGCGGCTTTAGAATAATCTGTAGTGAGCGACGCGCCTGTAGCTCAGTTGGATAGAGCAACTGCCTTCAAAAGGAGCCTCTATGCGGAATAGGAACGCATAGAGTGGATGCGGCTATATGCAAGAAGGCCCATAAATAGTGGGTGACTTGCAGGCAACCCGCAAGAAGGGGAGTCCTCAGAGACTATACGCCGCACGCCTGAGATGGCGAAGACATAGTCCAGACCGCAACATTTTGGCCGAAGTAATTCGGTGCGGTATGCTAAGCAGTGGGTCGCGTGTTCGAGTCACGCCAGGCGCGCCAAAAAAATTTATGAAACTCATAATAAAAATATTAATAGCGATTTTACTGATTTTAATTTTGCTTTTTACCGCAGCGTATATATTTGCTGCAATCAAAGGCAAGGCGTTGCTTACTCAGAAATTAGAGGGCGCGCTGAAAAGAGAAGTAAATATCGGCTATTTAGGATTAAAGCTCCCCCTGGTTTTAGAGATAAAAGACTTAAATATTGCAAAGTTTGCAAAAGCCGATTATATTTATACCACTCCCAGTATAACCGGATTGCTTGCCGGCAAAATCGTTCTCAATAAGGTTAAAATCTCGAAGCCGGAAATTAGCTGGGAGAGAACTTCAACTTCCGGGCAGAAAACACGAGGTAATCCGTCCAGCATAGACACAGGCCGGGCTCTGGCTCAAACTAAAGAAACCCTAAATTCGCTCAAAACAGAAAACAATCAACCACCACCGGTAGTTATAAAGCACCTCGTGATAGAAGACGGAATTGTAAATTTTACTGACCGCACAGTTTCTGAGCCGGGTCTGCGGATTACCTTGAAAGAGATTTCGCTCACTGTAAATAACCTATACCTTTTTCCTAAATCTGCGATTACAAATTTTCAGCTAAACGCAAAGATACCCTGGCAGAAAGATTCAGAAGAGGGGACAATCGACTCTTCTGGTTGGATGAATTTTTACGAAAGAGATATGCAGGCAAGGCTTCAGATACAAAACATAGACGGGGTATATCTACATCCCTATTACTCCAGATGGGTAGATTTAGAAAACTCCCGCATACAAGAGGCAAGGCTTAACTTTTTTAGCGTTATTAAGGGAGAGAATAACGATGTCATAGCCGACTGCCAGCTGGAATTAACTGACATTAAATTCAGGCCGCGTCCATCTGACCAACCCGAGCATAAAGCAGAAAAGATTGCTACTGCGGTTCTAGGTATATTTCGTGCGATTAACCAGGGCCGGATAATATTGGATTTTACGATAAAAACAAAGATGGACAAGCCGGAATTTAAATTTGAAAGCATAAGCTCCGCAGTTGATAAAACAATTTCCCAGGCAGTCCAATCTGAAAAGATTAAGATTGAGGATATAGCGGTGTTGCCGGGTAAGTTTATTGAAGGTGTGGCAAAAGGGACAACCGGAGCGACAAAAGCGATTATCGAGGGAGCTCTTTCTGTGGGAAAGAGCCTGACCGACGCATTCCTGGATGCTTTAAAAAGGCCTGAAGAGAAGCCCGGGGAAACAGAGATTGAGCAAGAAAATCCCTAAAAATTTTATTATGCATTCCCAAAATATAACTACCCCAAAGAAAGAAAATTTACTCAGGTATTACGCTAATTCTGCCGTTTTTTAGTTCTACAATTCCGTTGACTTTACTATGAATATTGCCGGCTTTTACTCTATAAATATTATCTCCTAATTTTAGCCTTTTTGCATTTCTGACCAATATTGTTCCGGCTTTTACTTTTTGAAACGGGTTTGTTAATAGCCATTGCCTGTAAGCTTTTGAACCGGCAGATGCAACTTGATGGGTATTTTTGCAAGCCATTTTTTTTACCTCCTTATAACTCGATTATAATGTTAAGTTCTCTTTATTAACCGCTTTAAATGTTAAGCTGCGTAAACCTAATAAGTATACCATGTTATTAAATTAATACAAGAGAAAAAACTAAGACAATACCGGAGCAGATATATCTTGAATTAAACCTCATTTCAGGATAAAATTGAAGCTTGACAGCGAGCCGAAGCCGAGCGCCAGAAGCGATACTATTACAACCGAAGCCAAGAAACAGCTTAAGATTTATATAGCGGCTGTTGTAAAGAATAAGCGTTAGCGAAATAATGGTGGGTGTAGCTCAGTTTGGATAGAGCACGAGATTGTGGCTCTCGGAGTCGCGGGTTCGAATCCCGTCACCCACCCTTGAATTTTGCCGAAGGCAAAATTCAAGCACTAAGGGGCGTAGCCCCGAAGTGCCTTTATCCTCAATGAAGCGAGCGAAGAGCGTAAGTAAAGTGCCTTTCTGAATGAAGTGCAAGGCCTTTTAAAAAAATGCCTTTCTATGTTTATA
>CAYMKG010000006.1:0-19434 GCA_964391145.1 uncultured Planctomycetales bacterium | reverse complement strand
TATCCTTAACTATATAATCGTAGGCCCCTTGCTTCATTGCCTCTACAGCTATTTTCTCATTACCTGAGGAAGTAATAATAATAAATGGCAAATCCTTTCCTTTTTCTCTTACTTCTCTTAATACGTCCAAGGCATTTAACTCGGACATGCGGTAGTCACAAAGGACAACGTCGTAATCCTGCCGAAGGATTCTGCCTAATCCTTCTTTCGCATCACTTGTGCAATCCAGTTGATAGTCCCTATCCGCTTCTTGTAATACCTTTTTAGTAAGTTGAGTATGGAGCTGGCTATCCTCTATTAATAATATTTTGAGAGGCATATCCAAAAGTACTTATTGCTATTTGGCGATCCCCTCAAACAAAATGTATATAGATACTATCCCCATTTTCTAAGGCGATCTTTTCTCTGGTGTACTTTTTAACTAGTTCTATTCTTTTAGAGCCTATTACATCTTCACCCAATAGATAGCCGACACTTGTACCCATAGCCATTGCGATATTCTTTAGGGATTTAATGGAGGGAGAGGCGATGCCTCTCTCCACTTGAGAAAGAAAAGAGACGGTTATACCTGATTTTTTGGCAACCTCTTTCTGACTTAAACCCGCCCGACAACGAATTTGTCTTATTCTATTTCCCAGGCCCATCTTATGATTTAGCTAATTTAAGAACTACCCCTTGAGCGCAGATAATCGCAGATTTCACGCAGATGGCCGCAGATTAGAAGATTTATCTGCGTAAATCTGCGTTAGATTTGCGAGAATCTGCGTTAAAATTGGGTTGAAATTATCATTTTACTAGTTGTTAAATCACCTAATAAAATTTTAAAAGCATATACCACAAAGGCACGAAGACAAAAAGAGAACACAAAGTTTTTTATGGTTTTGAAATTTTCTCTGTGAACTTTCATTTATCTCTGTGACTCTGTGGTTACTATATTTTTCTGTCTTCCACTTTTACGACGGCGGTATTCCGAAGGTGTAAGACCGGTAACCCTTTTAAATATCTTCATAAAAGAATCTGGATTCTGATATCCTACTGTGTAGGCAATCTGACTTATTGAACGTCCGCCTTTTGTCAGAATTTGCTTGGCGGCATCTATCCTCAGCCCCACTCTAAACTCACTGAAGCTCTTGCCTGTTTTTTCCTTAAATATTCGGCTGAAATATTTTGGGCTCATATAGCACATCTGCGCAGCGTCTTTTAAAGATATAAACTTATTGTAATTTCTTTTAATGTATTCCTGAGCTTTTCTAACTTTGCCATCGGCGCCACAACTCTCTGCCTGGAGGGAATTCTCCTTTTTCTCAAGCAGTCTTTCTATAATTTCCCGCGTCTGCTTAATATCAAATGGTTTCTCAATAAACTCATCGGCGTCGGCGCGCAATGCCTCGATGGCTACGTCTTTAGAGCCGTAGCCGGTGAGTATAGCGACTTTAAGTTCGGGGTTTGCCTTTTTTATCTCCTTTACTAATTGTATTCCGTTTAAACCCGGCATCATCACATCCAGGACTACCAGGTCAATGTCACTAGGCTGCTTTAAGATGTCAAGCGCTTCTTGCCCTCCGGCAGCAGGCACTATTATATATTCATTATCAAAGGCAACGATGAATGCCTCGCGAACAATCTTTTCGTCGTCCACCACTAATATCTTCTCTCCCGCCATTACTTACTCCTCTCCTTAGGGACATTTCTATATTCAGCGTAAGAAACGTCCCTTAGCATTTACAGTGATAGTATAAAATCATTCAGTAAAAGTAAATGGGCTAATTCCCCTTTTTACTGTCCTGTTTCCACCTTTTTAAACCTATACCACAGAGTCACAAAGACACAGAGTAATAACAAAAACAAACCTCTTAATATTTTTTATTTTATTTCTGAATTTCTTTGTGTCTCTGTGTCTCTGTGGTTTAAATTCTTTATTTTTTGCAGATTATTTATTCTTTTCTAAGGAAGGATGGCAAAATTCCTAGTTGTTCTCTATATTTGGCTACTGTTCGGCGGGCAATATCGATTCCTTGACTCTGCAAAATCTGCACTATCTTCTCATCGCTTAGGGGGTTAGCGGAGTCCTCTTCATTGATTAAATTTTCAATCCATGCCTTTATACTCTTAGACGAACTGACCTGGCAAACATTATTCTTTATGCCCTCATCAAAGAAATATCTTAATTCAAGAATGCCATACGGGGTCTGAATATGCTTTCCCGCAATCGCCCTGCATACCGTTGACTTGTGAATGCCCAAAATATTGGCTACATCTTTTAATTGAAGGGGCCTTAGGTACAACGGTCCCTTTTCCAGAAAATCCCTCTGTAAATTTACGATGCATTCAACGACTTTCCTAATCGTCTCCTGCCTCTGATTAATAGACCTTATTATCCACAGCGCTGAACTCAGCTTTGCTTTCAGATAACCTTTAGTTGACTCGGGCAGGTTACTCTGCTTAAGGAGCTTTTTGTAAAACGGATTAACCCTGAGTCTTAGATAATCTTCGGCGCAGCTTTCAATTCGATAACCTACGCTCTCTTTCTGCAACACCACATCCGGGATTAATCTTCTTGCCTGCAGCTGACCAAAATTTCTTCCCGGTTTTGGCTCCAGGCGCGCTATCTCATCGCGCGCCTGCTTTATCTCTGAGATTGATACGCCTAAACTTCTTGCAATCTTTTCGTATCTTCTCATTTCTAAATCAAAAAAATAATTTCTTACAATCTGACTTGCTAAAGAATCACTTCTTCCTTTTGCTTTAAGTTGAATAAGCAAACACTCCTCTAAATTTCTTGCCCCCACCCCCGGAGGTTCAAGTCCCTGAATTAAGAAAAGAACCCTTTCTGTTTCTCTTATATCTACTCCAACCGTTAGCGCAATCTCATTTAAACTAAAACGCAGATACCCATTATCGTCAAGACTGCCGATAATCATCTCGCCTATCTCCCGCTCAGATTCGGATAGACTCAAAATTCTTAACTGGCTTAATAAATGTTCCTCGAGTGTTTCGGGCCTAGCCAAAATGCCCTCTATAAAATCTTTCTTTCTCTGCGCCTGATTACTATAGACCTGGCCTTCAACGCTAAAATCATTCTCAAGTTCCTCAACAAGCCTATCGATATCTTCGCCTGATTTTAATTCTTCACCTGATTCTGGCATTATTTCTTCTAACAAAGGATTCTCACTTAACTCCCTATCCAGGAAACTCCTCAACTCCAACAAAGGCAGCTGCAGAATGTCGATTGCCTGCCTCATTTGCGGAGTCAACCTTAACTTTATTGTTATTTTAGGACTGACATCTATGCTATTTTCTAATCTTATCGGTTGCGCTCTCATTCCCGCTATTCTTTGCTGCTGGAAAGAAGAGGAGATTTTACCGGCAATCTTACGATAAAGGACGTACCCTGCCCCGGCTCGCTACTGATTTCAATATCGCCTCCGTGCTGCTGCACAATATTGCGGCTTATTGCCAAGCCCAGGCCCATACCATCAGTCTTAGTAGTATAAAATGGGTCAAATATTTTCTCAAAAGACTTAGCGGAGATTCCCGTCCCGGTATCCCTCACTCTAATCTCCAGATGTCTGGCTTTCGCCTTATCCGTTTTATCCACAGTCATCGCAGACAGAATCAAAGAGCCGCCGTCAGGCATTGCGTCCAGAGCGTTGGTAATTAAGTTCATAAATACCTGCTTAAGTTTCTGGTCGTTTCCTTGAATACGAGGCAGGTCTTTTTCGATATTTACCTCTAATTTTATATTACTCTGCAATGCCCTTTCTTCAATCAGGCAATGAATATCTTTTATTAAAAGCGAGACGTCTATTTCGGAAAAGGGTAAATCAATCTTTGCGCCGCGGGAAAAGTCGGATAAATCCTGCAACATTGTTTTCCACCGCTCAAGTTCCTGAGGAATAATCCTGGAAAACCTTTCCACAAACTTCTTGTCTTTATGCCTTTTGGGGAATAGCCCGACAAAGGTATTTACCATTACCAGAGAATTCTTCAATTCATGCACAATCGCTGCAGCCGCCTTGCCAACAATTGCCAGTCTCTCAGCTGCCTTGGCCTCTTTAAGTTTCTTAATCATATAATTAAAAGACCGCACTAACTGTCCTAATTCGTCTTTTTTCTTAACCGGAATATACTCATACTCGTCTAATTTTCCTTGAGCTACCTGTTTAGTTGATCCGGCTAACGCCTTAATCGGTCTGACCAAAGCCCTGGCAATCAGAATGCTGACGATAATCGCGACTATCTCACTTATAATTATCAAAATCCAGGACTGAGTCTTCATTATCCAGGAATAAACAAATGCCTCGTTCGCTGCCTGGTTAACTATAACTATCCAACCTGAACCGGGGACAGTCGCAAAAGAACTTATTTGCTTCTGCTTATTTTTATTTAAATATTCGATGCTGCCAGACCTTTTGTTTAAAGCGGTGCCGATTATCCTGGGAAAAGCTATCTTCTCATTTGCTATTACCCTTTTCTTATCCGGATGCGCGATTAAAATTCCCTCTTCAGAAACAACGTAGGCCATTCCCGTCTTACCCAATTGTATTCTGTCAACGATATCCCACATTCCTCTCAGATTTACCTCGGCCAATAAAACTCCAAGTTGCTCGCCTAATCTCTTTATCGGAAGCGCAAGCTTCATATAGGGCGTATAATTATCGTCAATATAAATATCTGACATATAAAATTCTCCGGCCATAGCATTTATAAATGCCGGCTCATATGCTCTGTTTCTAAGTTCGCTGCCCAACTCTGAAGTCGCCAATTCCATTCCATTTTTATCTATCGAAGAAATCCTGCCAAATATAGGATTATTTAGCGCCAATTCAACTAATACCGTCTCGTGCTTCCAGGCCTCAACAGGAACTACGCCGAGAATAGAAGCGGTAGAAATCAACAAATCCTTTGGCTGTTGTATGAATAAGCCCACCTCGCTGGCTGCCCTGATTGCCAACTCCTGACGGCCGCGCAATACCGAAGCTTTTATCGCCTCCTGGCTGGTCTTAATAAGCAAAACACCCAGCACTGACAGAGGAATAGTAACTATTAAAACCAGCACTATAAGTATCTGCACGGAGATCCGCCGGGACACCAATTTTAATAGTTTATACCTGAACTTCTTGATATAGCTGTTTATTTTTCTTATATTGCTCCTCATACAGGCGCTGATAAAGTCCCTCCCTGTGCAGCAAATCAAAGTGTTTTCCTGCCTGAACTATTTTACCCCGCTCAATCACTACAATCTTATCAGCATTAATTACCGTGGATAGCCGGTGCGCTATTACAAACGTAGTCCTGCCTCGCATCAGTTCTCTTAGCGATTCTTGAATTAAATTTTCCGACCTGAAGTCCAGATTTGAAGTTGCCTCATCCAGAATCAGTATCGCCGGATTCCTCAGGAATGCGCGGGCGATTGTTATTCTCTGCCTCTGGCCTCCGGAAAGCCTGACTCCCCTTTCTCCCACTTCGGTATCATAACCCTGGGGAAATTGAATAATAAACCGGTGTGCGTTGGCTGCCTTTGCCACTTTAATTATTTCTGCTTCACTTGCAGTGAGATTTCCCTGTCTGCTAAGCGGCAAACCATATAAAATATTCTCTCTTATGCTGTCGCTAAATAAAAAATCATCCTGCAGGACAATGGCTATATTTGCCCGATAGCGCTCCAAATCCAGTGTTCTTAAATCATAGCCGTCAATTAAAATTCGGCCTGATGTGGGGTCAAAAAACCTGGCCAATAAACTTACTATTGTTGTCTTGCCTGTGCCGCTTGGCCCAACTAAAGCAACTACCTCACCCTGCCTTACCTCAAGATTAATATCAACCAACACCTCTCTATCGTCGCAATAGCTGAAGCTGACATTCTCAAAGACCACGTTTCCCTTTATTCTATTAAGCGTAACCGGATTCTCAACAGCTGCTTCTTCCCGTTCCGCTCCCAGTGCCTCACCGATTCTTCCGATTGAAGCAGCAGCCTCCTGATAGTCATTGTTGATAATCACCATCTTTACCACGGGAAAGAAAAGCATCCCCAAATATGAATAAAATGCCAGAAGCACGCCTGGGGTTATTCTGCCAGCCAGAACAGCCCTTGCTCCAAACCAGAGGAGAGTCACCAAACCAAGCGAACTTAAAAACTCAGCCCCTGTCCACAACAGCGTGCCTAATCTATGTGTGCTTATGGCAATCCTTAGAATCTCGTTCTGCTTGCTGGCAAACCTCTCATCTTCATATTCGCTTCTGCCAAAAACCCGCACGATGCGAATGCCGCTGAATACCTCGCCTAATCTTCCGGTGAGCTCAGCGTATCTCTGCCTCAAAATTTTATGCCTCTTTCGCAATACAGGCACAAGCTTAAAATAGGCAATCCCGAATATAGGTAAATAAATAAGGGATATTAAGGTAAGTCTCCAGTCCAGAATGAAAAGTACAGTTAGAACAAAGCCAAGATTAAAAAGAGAATACAAGAAATCAAGCGCTCCGCCAAATAGAAAATTGCGAATACTATCCACATCTCCGATTATCCGCGAAATTATCTGGCCGCTGGAAGTCCTGTCAATGAGTCGCAAAGACAACCTCTGCAGGTGCCAGTGAAGCCTTCGCCTTAAATCGCAAACAACTCTTTCTCCTATCAATGCGCTCAAATATTCTTTCATAAACCCAAAGTACACCCTGAAAGCAAAAATTACCATTAGCCCAATTGCAATTAAGTTAAGCAATCGGTAATCTTTATTTATTAGCACGTTATCTATAATAAGCTTTATTCCCCAGGGCAAAGACAAACCGATGAGGTTGGTAATAACAATGCAAGCAAAGCAAAATAAGACCCTGGCTTTATATGGCTTTAAAAGAGAAAAAAACACCCCACTGGTCTTCATCATCAGGATTTTTTGAAAACCACCAGACTACACAAGATTTACACGAGATTTTTCTTTTATTTTCTTAAACTATAAACCACAGAGGCGCTAAGGCACAAAGAAAAGACAGAGATTTTTTAAGGTTTTAAAAAAACTCTGTGAACTCTTATTTATCTCTGTGGCTCTGTGGTTAAAAATTTTCTTGAAATAAATCTTGTGATAATCAGTGAAATCTTGCGGTTTCATCTTTTACCTTTTTCTTAATCTCCCTTTCGCCCCTCGACAAACTCGGGACTCGCTTACTATTATTTTTGACTGTCTCACGCTCGTAATCCAATTTAATCAGTTCCGGGCAGATGCGCTCAAAATAAGCTCGCTTGCAACAGATATCAGTAAGATTCTTGTTTTCTAAATAGGAGAAAAACCTACATCCCCCCTGGCACATCGGAACATACGGACAGTCTTCAGGACACCCCCTCCAGGCATCAATCTCTAAGAGTTCCTTCTGCTGTTTGTTAAACCCCTCATTGAGTACATTCCCAACAGAAAACTCGGGATATCCCAGAAATGAATTACACTTATAAATCACCCCCTTAGGGTCAATTGCCACGCCTCCATCCTCCATAATCAGAGGACAGATATTTATCGCCATACCCGGCTCTGTTTTGATACCCCGGCGCATAAACTCCCGGCGAAGCCACAAGGTCGCATCGAACATACCATCCTTAGCAAAAAAAGCCAAACAACTTTCAAGCTCAATCGCTGCCGGATTGTTTAACTTACCCAATCTGGGAACAATCGGAGAAAAGCCTATCCTGTCCAGCTTATGCAAAAGACTTTCTTGCTCCAAATAATCCAGTAGTCTGGGAATGCTCTCTAAATTTTCGGTATCAAAGTTTCCTGCAATGCCTACTTTTACCTTATCGATTATACTCTTGATATTCCTTATAATTACATCAAAAGAGCCGCTTCCGTTCATAAACGGCCTCTTCTTGTTATGCGCCTCTCTGTCGCCGTCTAAGCTGACTCTAACGCAATCCAGGCCGATTTTGCGCCACTTATCAATCAACGCCAGTTTTATCAAGCTGCCGTTGGTTATTATGGCAAAATTAAACCTGCGCCCGTTAGCGTCAGCCCATTCCTTCATTTTCCTGCTGATATAATCAATCGGTTCGGTATTTAAAAGCGGCTCACCTCCGTAAAATACAATGAAAATGCTCTTGTAGCCGCGCTTTTCGGTTCTCTTAATTAGCCAATTGATAATCGCTTCGCTAGTTTGCCTATCCAGAAATACGTCTTGTTTAACCGACTCTTCAAAACAATAAACGCACCTGAAATTACACTTATAAGTGGTCAGGATTGTTACTTCAAACGCAACGGTATTTGGTTCATACTTGATCTGCCGGAAAAAATCCTCAAGCCTTTCTTTCTCTTCTTCCTCATCTCTGACTACTATGCCCATCTCATTCAGGGCTTTAAGATTTTCTTGCGTTTGCGCATCAAAATCTGACAACTGACAACCGACAACTGACAAGCGGTTAAGCGTCTGTCGCAAACAATGATTTAGCTTGACCATTGCCTGGGTGCGGGTATGATAAGCAATGGACTCGCCTTTTTCCGGATAATCATCAACAAATAAAGTGTACCTTGATACCTTCATCCTGATTTTCTCTAAAATTAGCCAATTTAAGAACTAGCTCTTTGAACATCGCTAAACCGCAAAAATTCCGCTAAAACGCAAAAATTCTTTGCGCCTTTGCGGTAAGTTTGGCGTCTTTGCGGCCTCAAGAATGGGTTGAAATTATCATTAGTTGTTAAATCACCTATCTAAAATAGGTATTCTTACCTGCCAAAATCTGTCAACTGTCAACTGTGAACTGACAACTAATACAGGGCTATCCTGGGTCGGCCGCCCCAAGATTCACCCTTCGAGCCCTTTAGCTTTTAGGATTAGCCCCCTGAGTTGCGATAACCTTCAGTTCCGGGTGGCCAACAGCAGCCAAGCGTCTCAACCTTACTTATCTTATCCGAACCTCTTTTAATAACCTCCATCTTTAATCACCTCCTTTCACTTTTTCACATCCTCAATATACCAATCCTTCATCGTATAAAATGGCATTATTGAATTGAAAAACTGCTCTATATTTTTAAATTTAGCAGAAACTGCGTGAAAATGAACAGGGAAAAAGAAAAAACAGGCTGGCTGGTCGTCATAAATAAGTTGATGAATCTTTTTATATATCCTTTTGCGCTTTTCTTTATCTTTGTTCACTTTACCTAACTCAAAGAGTCGGTCAACCTCCCGGTTCCTATAAATCCATAACCTGCCAAAACAATCAGACTTAGAATACCAATCTATTGCTGGTTCATCGGGTATTAATCTATCAGCAAAATAGTATCTTAGATACATCTGGGGATTATGGGAGTGAAGAAATTTCTCAGTAAGGACGCTTTCATCGCTATATAATTGTACCCTTATTTTTATTCCAATCTCTTGAAGTTGCTGGCGAATAAACATTGCTATCTTTTTAAATGTATCGTTTCTTTCATCTATCAGGATTTTAAACTCTAACTCATCACCATTCTTCTTTAATATTCCATCGTTATCGCTATCCTGCCAGCCTGCTTCAGATAAAAGTTCCCTGGCTTTTTGAGGATTATAATCAAACGGCTTAATCTCTTCGTAGAAGAATTCAGATTCTGGATGAAATGGCCCAATACACTCTCTACCATACCCACCGGCAATCCGCCTAATCATCTCTGTTCTATTTATAGCATAAGCAATAGCATACCTGACTCTTCTATCAGCAAGAATCTTATCTTCAAGATTATAGGCAACAGCAAAGTAGTAATCTACCGGTATAGCATAAGTCTTAAAGGCCGGATCTTTCTTTGCAATTTCATAATCCCTCTGCTCAATAAATGTGGCATAATCAACCTCATCTCGCATCAAGCCTGCCCAGAGCCTGGATGAATCAGGATAGGTCCTAACTACAATCCTGTCCAGATACGGCCTCCCCTCAAAATAATCCTCATTTGCCTCTAATACGATTGTATCATCCCGGTGCCATTCCTTGAATTTAAACGGACCTGTGCCAATAGGATGATAATTAAACGGGTTATTATTTAAATCAGCTTCCTTTAAGAGATGCTCAGGCACTATTTCCCTGAGTAGATTAAACATAAAATAAAGATGTGGCTTTTTAAGCCTGATTCTGAAGGTATATCTATCAATCTGTTCAAAGTCTTTTACCAATGCAAATCCTGAGGCAAAGGGGGAATTATTCTCTGGATTTATTATCTCCTTAAATGTAAAAAGCACATCCGCAGCTGTGCACTCAACGCCATCGTGAAATCTGACTCCTTTTCTTAGATAGAATGTATAGGTTAGCCCATCTTCAGATACATCCCAGGCTTCAGCTAAATCCGGCTCTATTTCTCCTTTAGGATTAAGCCTAACTAATTTATTAAAGATAAGGTCCTGTAAGGACATTGAAACGCTATGCGTGGTTAAGATTGGGTTAATTATGGTAGGTTTATTCTTGGTTCCCCAGACCAGAGTTCCGCCGTAAGGTTTGTCTTTTTGGATTGGCTTAACTTCTGCTTTGACCTGGCTTAGATTCAAACCAAAACCTACGATTGCCATAATAATGCTAATTTGGGCTATCTTTTTAGATTTCAATTCCTTATATTTCTGCTGGAAGCGCCTTCTACATTTCATATAATAAGCAACCAGCGTGCCAACTCTGCTTTTTCTCTTAAAGTATAGGTTAAATAAATTAAAGTAATAATTTATCAGCGAAAAATCTTCATCTCTTTGAAGAAACGGTTCTGATAAACAGTGAGGATTTTACAAAAAAGGGTAAATTTTCTGTGCACTGCACAAATTTATGTGATGGGACACCCTTGTATTCAGCTCAAAGGGTATTCCTCGATTGGGGTCCCTACCATTTAATGGTAAAGCCGCCTTCAAAATAGCGCCTGGGTATCGGAAAATAATAATCTGCCCAATATTTACTATTGGTAAGATTGTAGATATTTAAGAAAAGCTCGAGACTAAATCCTCTTGTATTTTTAATCTCCTGCGATATCCTCAAATCACTAATAAATTTACGGTCATTCGGCTTGGCGTCTGCAACCTGATTCCAATAGTGGTAATATGACTTTAGTGTGCAGCTGAAGCCATACTCATTCTTGTATTTTATTTCTATATCAAACCTCTGCCTGGCAGCGCCTATACTCCTTACGGTCTTTCCTGTCTTTCTGTTCTCCACATCATTGAAGGCAGCACTGCCGGCTACGCTAAGTTGGCGGTTAAGTTTCGCTTTTATTTTAAGTTCGGCACCCTGTCTTCTGAATTTCTCAAAATTATCCATATAGATATTTGCGCCTTCGATAACGCTGGCAATTGCGTCCTTTACGTCTGCTCTGTATAAAGAAAGCTCCATCCGTATATCATCGGTTAGCTTGCTCTCGATTCCCATTTCATATACCCAGGCTCTCTCAGGCTTAATGTCCGGATTAGGAATTACATGATAAAAACCTCGCAGGAGATAATCATTGAATTTCCACAAAAGCGGCGGAGCATTAAAGGCACGAGAGACGGTAGCGCGAATTAAGGTACCAGAAGCCGCCGGAATATGATAGACCGCCCCTAAACTGGGGCTAAACTGATTGCCAAATTCGCTATTATTATCAAAGCGAGCCCCGAATACCCAATCCCAGTTATTTAATCTTAAGGTATAATTAGCGTAAGGAGCTTGAAGATTAACGCTTTTGCTGTTGGTAAGATATATAGATTTTAAGATATGCCAGTCAAAATCAGCTCCCAGAAGCAATCTGTCCTCATCTCGCAGATGAATCAGAGACTTAAGCTCTAATCCATAATATTGATCCTGGCTTCTTACAGTATCGTAGGGTTCAGCATCCTGCGCCGAAGCAAAATATTTGGTGATAATATCCTGCCGTGAGAATTTAAATGCACCATCAAAAATCGTACCGTTATCCAGATTTACATCCAATCCAATCCTGCCATATTTATTACTATACGGTGTATTCTGGTATGAGCCGTCTGGAAACTCTCCGCTATTCACGTCACCCTGACTGTATCCAAAACTTGAGGTAATCTTAGCTAAGTCCCCTAAGGAAAAGGATAACTTATTAAATGACTTTATCTCTTCTGTATCTGCTTTAGTCCTTAATCCATCGGAATCCATATAACTGGCAAATAGATAATACCTTAACTCGCCTATCTTACCGGATAAATTGAAACTCTCTTTTGCAGTTCCGTATTCAGCAATTGAATGGGTAATGCTTCCTTGAGGAACCGGCGTGTCTCCCGCATCTTTAGTAATCATATTAATAACCCCTCCCAAAGCCGAACCCCAGACACTGGATGCCGCTCCTTTTATAATCTCAATCTGCTTAATATTCTCGATTGGGAAGTTGGTGGGATTAACCTGTCCGGAAAGTTGAGTATTTAGCGGAATTCCATCTATCATTACCCGCACGTGGCGTGAGCTTGAACCCTGGATGGAAATTGCTGTCGGCTGTCCAAAGCCGCTGCGCGGCTCAATATCAACGCCCGGAATATAACTTAAGACCTCGCTTAAGTCTCTTGCCGGCAAACTCCTAATTTCTTCATCAGTAATTACGCTAACGTTTTCGGCTACGCCTTTAAGGCCTTCGGGGAAGCGTTTTGCGCTTACAATTATCTTCTCAAGTTCTAATATTTTTTCTTCTGGTATCTCCTCAGCTGCCCAAACAGCCCAAATATCCAAAAAGAGAAATAAACAAAGAATAACGGCCTTGCCGACTAAGCTTTGTAGCTTCCCTCCCGACATCCGTGGCTTATTTAATTCCTAATTGCTCTAATTTTATCATTAAGGTATTGCGATGGATACCCAATAACCTGGCTGCTTCGCTCTGATTCCAACCTGTCTTCTCAAGGACAGCAAGAATATATTGCCTTTCAAAATTATCTCTTGCTTGCTTCAGTCCCCTGCCATTATTCTTAAAATTATCCGCCCTGCATCTTTCTTCTAAAAAAATATCAAAGGGCAAATCATTCGTCTCAATAGTATCTTTGTCCATTAAAACTACCAGCCTTTCCATTATATTTTCTAATTCTCTGATGTTGCCTGGCCAGGCATAATTAACCAAATATCTCATTGCCTCCTTAGATATACCTTTTATGTTTTTTCTGAACCTTTGATTGAAAGTTCTAAGAAAATGCTCCACCAATAAAGGTATATCCTCTTTGCGTTCTCGAAGAGGAGCAAGATATATTGGCACCACGTTTAATCTATAGTACAGGTCTTCTCTAAATTTATTCTCACGAACTGCCTGTTTAAGGTCAGCATTTGTAGCGCAGAGTATCCTGATGTCAATCTTAATTGTCTTTATCCCGCCTACTCTCTCAATCTCTTTTTCCTGAAGCACCCTTAAGAGTTTTGCCTGCATATCTAGCCTTAAACCTGAGATTTCATCGAGAAATATTGTGCCCTCATTAGCCAACTCAAATTTGCCTGGCCTGGAAGCATCTGCCCCAGTGAATGCGCCTTTCTCATATCCGAATAACTCCGTCTCGACTAAATTCTCCGGGATTGCTGCGCAATTCAACGCCACAAACGGCTTGGCCTTACGAGTACTGTTATAATGAATAGCGCGTGCAACTAACTCCTTGCCTGTTCCGCTCTCACCGGTAATAATAACTGTAGCGTCGTTTTTGACAACCTTAGCTATCAGCTCGTGCACCTTTTGCAATTTCTTGCTCTTACCCACTATATTATCAAAGCTTATAGGCTGAACCTGAGAGCGGAAATAATTAATCTCTTTAACCAAACGATGATTATCAAACGCTTTTTTTGTGAGAACAGCGATCTCTTCCGGGTCAAACGGTTTGGTAACGTAATCAAAAGCCCCCAGCTTCATTGCCTGGACTGCAACACTTGCTGTATTTGTTGCGGTTAGTATAACTACATTAATAGTCTCTGCGCTATCCTTAATTCTTTTCAAAACCTCCAGTCCGTCAATTCCTCCGGGTAAAGTTATATCAAGAAAAATCAAGTCTATATCTTTTTCTGAGATTATTCGCAATGCCTCCTCGCCAGTTGTTGCTGTCAAAACCTCATATTCTTCTTCTAAAATTACCCGCACTGCTTCCAATACACCCGGTTCATCATCCACTACTAAAATTCTATCGGATGAACTTTTTTTCTGGCTCATAGACTTGTCTGTGGGACGCTCTCTCGATTAACTCAGGGACAGGCTCACCATTGGCTCAACCCCGCCCTTTCTACAAGAGGGCGTAGGTGCAAAGAGAGAAAGGGCGGCGTCTTACTAACAGTATTAGTTTAAATAAGTTACAGCTGTACTTTAATTCAAATATAAAAAAATAAGGGGAGGATAACCTCCCGCCTTATATCCTTTTTCTGTTGCTTCTATGCTCCTTTTTATTCTCTTCAGGAGAAGCCGGAGCCTCCCTGGACTCAACCCTGCTAATAAGAGCTCCCTTGATGACGGATTTTATGTCATTCAAATCAAAGGGCTTAGCCATAGAATCGTATGCACCTAACCTGGCTGCCTCTATATTAGTCTTTAGCGTTCCGTGTGCACTCAGCATTACCACCGGGATACTGCTGTCTATTTGTTTAATCCGCCTTAAGGTCTCAATTCCATCTATTCCCGGCATTTTAATATCCAGCAGCACCAAATCCGGCCTGTTTTTCTTTACCATATCAAGCGCCTCTTCTCCGCTTGCTGCTGCAAGAACCCTATATTCCGTGAGAGTGCGTGCGAAAAAATCCCGGATCACCTCTTCGTCATCAACTACTAAAACAGTCTCACCAGGCTCTAATTTTGCTGGTATTTTAAACCTTTCAAATTCAGGTTTATCTTTAAGCTGGCTCATTAGCCATTCGTCAATCAAATCCTTCCTGAAACGCCACTCACTTGCTATTTTAAAAGCAGGAATCTTCCCCTGCCTGGCGAGTTTATAGACCGTCATTTTATTCATCCTTAGATATTCTGCGGTTTCCTTAATATCCATTAAATTTGCTTCCATGTTAATTCTCCTTTTAATTAATCATCTAATTTTATTATGTTAAAGTATTATACAATATTATATTATATCTTACAACAAATAGTTGTAATTTTTAGTTGTAATTCGTGGGGAATTCGGTTTTAAATTCAATAAAAAAGAGAGTAACTTTTGGTTACTCTCTTGAAATTCCTTACCTTCTTTTTTGAAGAAATTATAATCCCTTTTTAGAGATATATTCGATTAAGTCAACTATCCTGCAGGCATAGCCCCACTCGTTATCATACCAGCCCAGAACTTTTACCAAGCGGCGAGCAATGACTCTGGTGAATTCAGAATCGAATATACATGAGTAGGAATTGCCTACAAAATCCCTGGAAACAAGCGGGTCCTCCAGGAATTGCATAATCCCCTTAAGATTCGTTTCGGAAGCTTTTTTAAACGCTGCGTTTATAGTTTCCACATCAGCTTCCTTTTTCAGCTCGCAGGTAAGGTCGGTTAAAGACACATCAGGAGTGGGAACGCGAATTGCCAGGCCGTCAAGTCTTCCCTTGAGCTCGGGAATGACGCTCCCGATTGCCTTGGCAGCACCGGTAGTAGTAGGTATCATTGAAAGCGCAGCTGCTCTGGCTCTTCTTAAATCCTTATGAGGCAAATCAAGGATGCGCTGGTCATTGGTGTAAGAGTGGATAGTAGTCATTACGCCTGACTCAATACCAAAATTATCCATTAATACCTTTACCATCGGTGCCAGGCAGTTAGTGGTGCAGGATGCATTAGAGATGATGTTATGCTTTTCTGGCTGATACTTTCCTTGGTTAACTCCCAAAACAATAGTAATATCCTCTCCCTTTGCCGGAGCGCTGATAATTACCTTTTTTGCTCCGCCGTTTTTAATATGACCTTCTGCTTTCTCTCTTTCCCTGAAGACACCTGTTGATTCGACTACAATATCAACGCTAAAATCTTTCCAGGGAATTTCAGCAGGAGACTTGCAGCTTAATACCTTAATTTGTTTTCCGCCAACAACCAAAGAATCCCCTGTTGTCTTTACCTCTTTATCTAATATCCCGAAAGTGGAATCGTATTTTAAAAGGTGCGCTAAGGTTTTTGTCCCTACGGGCAAATCATTCATTGCCACAAATTCAATATTTTTATTATTTATCCCTGCGCGAAAAACAAGCCTGCCTATTCTGCCAAAACCGTTAATTCCTACCTTTACTGCCATTTATCAACCTCCTTGTTCAATTTTTGCTTCTCTTAAGAATTTCGCTGCCATTTCCGGTGGAGTGGAGACGATGTAAAATCCCGTTCCCCACTCAAATCCAGCTACTCGCATTAACTTCGGCATAATCTCAATGTGCCAGTGATAATAGGTCAGGTCTCCGTCCTGATGTAGGGGCGCCGTATGGATAATAAAGTTATAAGCGGGGTCTGAAAGCAAAACTCTTAATCTTAACAGAACGTCTTTTAAAATCTTAACCAAATCGACTATTTCCCCATCAGTCATCGCCCAATAAAAGGAATTATGAATCTTAGGCACAATCCAGGTCTCAAAGGTAAATCTGGAAGCAAAGGGACAGAAAGAAATAAAATATTTATTCTCAGTTATTACCCTTATCTTTTCCTGCTTCTCCTGCCTGAGTATATCACAGAACAAACATCTCTCGCGGAACTCAAAGTATTCCAGCGCGCCTCCAATTTCCTCAGCCGGATTTTTGGGAACCATCGGCAGAGCAATCAGCTGAGTGTGAGGGTGTTCCAAAGACGCTCCGGCAGAAGGCCCATAATTTTTGAATATCAATAGATATTTAAAACGCTTATCCTTCCTTAAATCCTCGGCTCGTCGGCAATACATCCTGATTATACTCTCTACCTCCTCATCCAGCAAATCAGGAATCTCTTTATGATGATAAGGGCTCTGGATAATTACCTCATGAGCGCCAATGCCGCGGGACATATCATAAATCCCTAATCCCCTGCGCTCAATATCGCCTTCAATCTGTAAAGCCGGAAATTTATTTGGGACCACCCTAACCTGCCAGCCGGGAGTGTTAGGTTGGGTTTTTGGGTCACGCACCGCTTCAATTTCAGGCGGAGTCTTGGTTTCATTGCCGTAACAAAACGGACATTCGCCTCCTCTCCAGTGATGCTCCTCCTTTTCGAATAATTCCGGACTTAGAGGGGCTTCTGTCTCAACAATTATCCATCTACCCACAACCGGATCTCTTCTTAACTCACCCATTTCCCATATTTGGAGGTCTCACCTCCGAATATATTGATTTTATTAGAGTTAGGAGATGAAAAACCTCTTTGATTATATCTCTACTTCTCGTAAGAATTTCGCTGCATTCTCAGGCGGCAAGGGGCAAATATAGAATCCGCTTCCCCACTCAAATCCAGCCACGCGGGTTAAGCGCGGCATTATCTCAATATGCCAATGATAATCCTCTTCAATGGTTCTCCAATAACCAGACTTCGGGCGCCTGAAAGGCGCGGTATGAATTATAAAATTAAATGGTGGGTCGTGTAATCCTGCCTTTAATTTTGAAAGGACAACCTTTAATATATTGGCCAAATCCCGGCGATGTTCATCACTTAATTTAACAAAGTCGCAGGAATGTTTTTTAGGCAGAATCCAGATTTCGAAAGGGAACCTTGAAGCAAAAGGAGCAACAGCAATAAAACCGTCGATATCAACAATCAGCCTATCTTTCATCTCCAGCTCCTGCCTTATAAGGTCGCAGAATACGCAGCGCTCGTGGTAGTCAAAATAACGCCTGGCTCCCACTAACTCTTCTTTTACCCGCTTGGGAGTGGCGGGAGTGGCGATTAGCTGAGAGCGGCTGTGTTTTATTCTGCCTCCGCCTGCAGCCCAGCCATAATTTTTAAACACAAGAACATACTTAAAGCGCTTATCGTTGCCCAAATCAACGATGCGGTGAATGTAAAGGCTGAGGACTTTATCAATTTGCTCTACGGATAAATCGGCGATATTATTAATATGCCTGGGCGTCTCAATAACTACCTCGTGAGCGCCGATGCCGTTCATTAAGTCATAAATTCCGTAACCGCGGCGGTCCAATTCGCCCTCAATTCTTAGTATCGGCCTGATACTGGGGACAACCCTGACCTCCCACCCCGGCTTGTCTTTGGCAGAGCCGGAGCAGCGGATAGCGAATATCTCTGGAGGAGTACGATCCTCATTGCCTTCGCAAAACGGACACTCTCCTTCTGCCGGGCCGGCAGACGGAGGAGAAAACTGGTCGGGCCGTTTTGCGCGCTCTGTAGCAATAATAACCCACCTTCCAATAATAGGATCTTTCCTTAACTCTGGCATGTCTTAAGATTATATCAAAAGTTTTAAAAGTTTCAACTATTTTTCGCACCCAAAATTTCTCCGACGGAAATTTTGTATCCGGAAAGAAATTCCTGGGCAGTAATCTTTTTCTTACCTTCAATCTGCAATTCTTCAATTAATAAATTACCATAACCCGCCGCCACAACTATCCCTTTCTTAGAAATATGTAAGACTTTACCGGGAGAAGCTACTAAATCCTTAGCAATCTCAGGAGGTTGCTCTAAGAGACTTGCCCGATGAATCTTCAAAATCTTTCCCTGGAAATAGGTAAATGCTCCGGGCCAGCCAGCGCATCCGCGAATAAGATTAAAGATGTAGCGGCTAGATTCCTTCCAGCTAATCAAGCCATCCTCTTTTTTCAGTTTAGGGGCAAGGCTCGCTTCCCTTTCGTCCTGGTCAATTAAATTATATTTATTAACTTGAATTAAATCCAGAGCTTCTAACAGCAAATCTGCGCCTATGGTTGACAATTTATCTTCTAGGATTTGTGCGTCGTGGACATCTTTGATATCCATTCTTTTTTGCAAAATAATCGGCCCAGCATCCATCTTCTGGGTCATTTTTATTACACTTACTCCGATTTGCTTTTCGCCTCTTATTATCGCCCAATTTATCGGAGCTGCCCCGCGGTATTTGGGCAACAGCGAAGCATGCAAGTTAACGGCAAAGATTTTAGGGATCTCCAAAATGCCCCTGCTTAAAATCTGACCAAACGCAACCACGCAGAACAAATCCGGCTGTAAACGCTTAAAAAATTCTTGTGATTCGCTGCTATTTACTTCTTCAGCTTGATAAAGTGGCAATTTAAATTCTTGATTCAATTGCTTGACCGGCGTGGGAACCAGTTTCAGCCCTCTGCCAGCGCGTCTGTCCGGCTGAGTTACGAGGCAGAGAATTTTATGGCGAGAATTATAGATACGCCTTAACGACGGAACAGCAAACCTGTCACTTCCGAAAAATATGATATTCATGGCTAAACAGGATCGACATCTACGGTAACAATTATACCTGAGCGGCGAAATTTGCTTAAGCAAATTTTGATGAATTTAACTGCCTCGGGAACTGACCTGGTTTTTATCGACACCTGTTGGTAAAACCTGTCTCGTTTCTTATGGGGCACTGACCTTGAATGCGAAGCTATTTTTATTGCTTTATTTCGATTTGCCTTATTTAGA
>CAYMKG010000005.1:12758-21990 GCA_964391145.1 uncultured Planctomycetales bacterium | reverse complement strand
GCCTAAATGCCTCGAGAATCTCTAATTCCCGAATCTCATGCTCTCTATCCTTTGGCGTGCCGTAGAAGACAACCACTCCTGAGTTATCCATTATGCTCCAGCCGAATTCAAGGCCATCAATAAAGACAAGTATTACCCTTCCTAAATAAGCGCTCAACAGAGTAGTAAGCGCTGGTTTTACTCCGTTTTCAATTGCCTGGTAAATGAGTCTTAAGGCTTCTCTGTTGCTGAACCATGGGCCTCTGGATGAGATTGCCGGATCTTGCCCTACCAAATTAATTAATGCTTGAACTGCTTCAGCTCGATTATTGTTAAAGGCTTCAAATACTAACTGCCGTATCTGTCCATCCCTGGATTCATCGTCGTGAATTGCAGCCTGGATTAATAAAGCTGCAATAGGCGAAGTAAACAGTTCGCGGTTAAGATGGAGCGTTCCGTTTTCTCGACCATACAACTCCTGCCCTCCCATATCAACAGGCTCTACACCAGAAACTCCTGTTTCAATCTTACTTTCAAAAATTCTAATCTCATTTAATTTAATAGCGCCATTGTTGTTGATTGCCTGTTGCAAAATTGCCATCTCTTCTTCTGTTGCTCCAACTACCGTAATGGCATTTCCGTTATTAGAAATAACTTGTTGCCCGGCTTGATTTTTCTGCGTCAGCTCTGCAGCCTGCTGTTTTCCTTTGGAGTAAGGTATTTGTTTTGCCGCCTGCTGCGCCTCCAACCCCGGGAAGATGACTTTGAACTCTAATAGGAATCTAACCTGCTCTGCTGCCTCATAAGTGAGATTTGGGAATGCCTCATTTAACGCCTCAGCAAGCCTATTGGAACCATTTGCTTTACCGATAAACTGAACCGGTGTTGAATCCCTCGCTTCTGCTACCTCAATGTAATCCTTTATATTCTCAAATCTCTTAGGCCCTATACCGTTAACTTTCTCTTTTACTTCATTTATCGTATTATAAGGCCTATTTTCTGCAATTCTTTGAGCAAGAAGCGAACCGATACCTGGCAATTGTCTCAATTGAGCCCTGGTTGCTGTATTAATATTTAATGGAGTAGTTGTAATTCTTCTGGATGCCTTGGTTGTATTTATTCTTCCCACCTGCTGGAGAACCCCTTCTACTTTCTTGCCTGTTTCTAATAGATTTCTCATTTCAGTAACAAGAATTGTTCTGTCGAAATCATCAAGCGTAAATCCTGATTTGCCTATCAGAGGTATATTTACAATGATATTTTCTATTAACGAAATGATTTCCGGAGCTTCTATCCGATCATTAACGTATGCTTCTAGTACTTCAACGGGCAGTATTCTGGCACCCATACTTAGAATTACCATCCTGGCTAATTCTTTTTCGCCAATCTGTGTCGCTCTTGCCATATTTTCAACCTGGGTTAATTTTTCAGGTAATGTTATATCAGATTCAGCAATAATCTCATCAATTCGTGTTAATACCTTTTGCAATCTGGACAATCTTAATTTTGTCTGGTTTATCATTCCATGATGAGCATCTACTGAATTTTCCTCCTCAATGTCCCATTGATAAATTTCACTGTCGGGTCTTGAAATAGTCTCTGTGGTTATTTCTATTTCTTTCTGGATTTCTCTACGAATATCTTCAATCTGGCTTCTGTATGTTTGAACCTGTTGCTTAAGTGCGGTGTTGAATTCAGTGATTCTGTTTCCGTCTTTACCCAAAATATTCGAAATCCTTGCTTCGGCCTGCTTCCTCGCTCTAAGTGAAATAGCGTCCTGGCTGAATCCTTTCCCTTCGACATACTCAAGATAGGCATCTAGTTCTTGAGAAGGTATGCTTCTGATAACAGCCTCTACTAAGAGTTTATCTAGTAATCTGCTAAATTCCTCAGTCATAAGTCTATCAATAGAGATTCTGCCGGTTTTGCTTTGTAGCTGTTCTAATATTTTTTCTCTGCTTTCCTCAGGAAATTCTCGAAGTATGCTTTCAAAGCGCTTCTCATTTTCCTCTATTCTCGCAATATCTTCGTCATTGACGCCGAAACCTAAAATAGCAATATAGGCTATCTCTGGCTTATCGTTTAGACTGTATTTATTTATGAGTTCATTGATAAATCGAGTAGTGAATCTGCTACCGTCTTGCTGATAGACTGCATATAAGTCCTTAATCTGCTCAAATTCTTTTCTTAATAGTCTTATTAACCTCTTTGTCCGAGTGGGTAATCTTCTCTCTCTCAAAGCCGAGGCGTTGTCATTAATTGTGCCTTCGATTTTCTTTTCCTGATTCTTATCATCTTCGGAAGGAATCCAGCCGATTAAACTAGCAATCTCACCTAAGGCCATAACCCTCTTTGGCAGTGTTAAAGCTTCGGCTACGTTCTTTGGTAAACCTTTAATCTTATCCAAATTAACTTTACCCGTAGCTAATTCAGAAATCCGAATTCCAGAAATATCTCCGCCTAACTTATTGAGATTCTCAATGAAGGTCGGCCTGATATTCCCAAAGCTAAATATAGGCGCAAGAGATATAGTTTCGCCGTTTGTTCCTTTAATAGTCGGCGTTTTACCTAAGGTGGGATAAGACTTCTCCAGCGCCTTAAGAGCAGAACTGTATGTTATGTTATGTCTGAATAAATTCAAAGAAGCAAAAGGAGCATAGTTCAGCCAGGAAAAGGCAAGATTAATATTTGAGAGTATATCTATAACTCGCTGCCAAGCACCGCCTGAGAATTCACTTTGTTTTACTTGCGCCTGTTGTTGTGCCCTTGAAATAATTTCTTTTAATCTTGGATTGTTCTGAACTTTAATTAGCTCTGCTCTCCTTGCTTGCACTCTTTTCCGTGCATTATTTATACGATTTCTGTGTATTTCTAATTTCTCTGTCAATCCCTGTTCCTGACCTTCAATCGCTTGCAAGATAAACTCAACTAACTTTATATCACCCAACTTCTTAGATCTGAATCCTTCAACTTTATCTATAAGGACCTTGTCTATCTTAAGCCCCCTAAAGAGCTTTCCTAAGTAAATCAAATCTTCGATGTCATTCTGGGCGTTAGAGAGTTTGATAACCTGGTATTTATTGACAAGTTCCAGAGCGGTCTTAAACAACGATACTTCTGAATCCCAAGCAGAAGCAAAAGCTGCTTCTCCAATACCATTTCGAGTAGCATAGACCAATAATGCAGCTTTAGCATCTTCATCGATATTTTTAATTCTATTAACAACTGAGTCAACAAAAATCTTCCCTTTTGCAGTCAGATTAAGCCTTTCTTGGTTATAAATCATACCCTGCTGCATCATCTGGCTCACCAACTGGGAATCAGTTCTAAGCGCTTCGGGTAACGCTGTTTCTGTCTCTACCTCTGCTCCGAGGTCAATCCGCATTTCCTGGCGGAATTCCCTCAAGGACTGCTCTATCTCTTCTACTGAGAAATCTCTTCTCTGGTTTGTTATTTGATAAATTTGGTTTTGATTGGCTTCTAATAATAAATCATTATAGATACTAATTACATATTTTCTTAACTCTTCCGTGGCTTTGCCCTTCTGTTCTTCAGATACAGCCTTATCCATGTTTTCCTGTAGTTGTCTTAACATCTCAACATGCCTGTTAAGAAGCCGTGCATCATTTAAGGGCAGAATTAAATGTAAATTTCCAGGGAGACGGCGCGCCTCAATGGCTTGGAATAAATCTCCTAAATTCTCTTTTCCAAAGATTTCCTCAACCATATCGGTGTATATTCTTCCTCCGGCTTGAGATACCGATGTCTTTGCATAAGCATTGACCAGATACAAATCAACTCTAACGCCCTCTATGTTGATATCGCTAATCCTCCGTGCTGCATTTGAACCTGCCTGGAATCCACGCACAAGAGCAATGATGTCTTTTGTCCTTTCTCCTCTCTGAACAGCCTCAATCTCATCAGCAATCTCTTCTAAAGTCACTCCTTCATCACCTGCTTCTTCATAAGAAAGCAATACCACATCGCTGCCATAACCCAGTTCGTTTAACCTCATTCTAATGGCATTTAATTGTTCTGGGTTATTACTACTGAGAATCTTGATTGAAGGAATGTCTTGCTGTCTTTCTTGGGCTATTATTGTCTCTGCTATTTCCTCCGCGCTATTCTCTGTTATAATGTGCATTTGCGCAGCTCTTAAAATCATTAAAGTGGGATCAGCTGTAAATGGATAGAGATTAGCGCCTAAGGTGTGGCGGAAAATAGGCTCAAATCCATAAGGGGTGGCTGTGAATAGGAGAAATCCACCAAATGCATTAAGAACATCTGTATAGCCTACGGGAGAAGTAGGATTACTCAATATTGCATCGATGAAATTAGCAAGAGGCATATTGTATTTGATTGCGGCTATCGTTCCTCTTGCATTTACTCGTCTGAGCTCTTCAGCAAATAAAGTGCGCTCCTGCGGGTTGCCTGTTTCGGTTGCCCGGGTATAATAACCAACAACTTGATCTCCAATGCGTTTTAATCCATAGTATGGCCCACCTTGCTCGCCAGCAGCGACATGGTAAGCGGCAGCATCTAAAATCACACCTAATTCATAATCAGTATAAAATCTACCCAATAAAGCCTCAATATTCGTACGGTCCTCTCTGCTCATTGCGCTATAGCGCTGTTTAATTTCTTCTATGAGGTTGGTTCTGTCTTTAAATTCGAATGAATCGGTATTAACCTGTCCCTCTGTCTCGCCTTTATGCTGGATAACCTCTCTCCAGTCCCTGCCCTCTATTTTCTCTTGAGCCAATCCCCATATTTCAGCAATAAATGTCCTTAAAGACTCGAGCTGCTCCCTAATGCGCTGGAACTCAGGTCTACTTACTATTTGCTCGCCCTGGCCATGATTCTTATCAAAGATAAGAGTAGGAAGAACCAGGCCATGCTGTGGCTCATCGCCTAATAATATGGCCTTTCTCAGGTCTAATTTAGCTTCTGCTTGTGAAGGAGTCTGAGCCAGATTGATTAATGCCTGGAGGCTCTTTACCTCGGAGACGTAAACTACTCCTTGTTCAAAACCTTGTTCAAGAAGCTGTTCCGGTGATATTAGTCTGATATTTGGATTATTATAAGTGGTCTGAGTTTGAGTAGAGGTTACAGCTGGATTAGATGCTGAGGTGGGTTCTTGTTGCGCTCTGAAATTCCCGTCTTCCAAGCTAGTGTCCTGCGCAGGGGACACGCTTGGTAAGCTTGTGCCTGCCGGCCCGCCTCTGGCACCCCAGCTTACACCAAGGCCGTTCATTATGAGAATATTGGATATATCTACAGGATTTAAATGAAGTTTATTATCGTTATCGTAGATTACTTCGATAACCGGATTTTCCTGGAGAGAGCTTGAAGCTCCCGCATTTGGATTGTTCTCATTTACAACAGGTAATCTAGGCTCGACAGTCTCTGATACGCCAGTCTGCTGTGTCTGAGAAGCCTCAATAACATCTTCGGCAGATATTAATTCATCAGCAGTATTTGGATTCACGGGCATAATTAATCTTATCTGGCGAATATGGTTATTTCCGAGACCATTCTGTATATTATAAATCCAGTCATTGCCAAATTCGGCTTCCATCTCCTCAGGAGTGTATATCTTGGAACCTGCGTTATCAGCAAAGATTACCTCAATTGTTAAACCCCTTAAGCCGTCTGGGGATAAATCAACAACATTGCTGACTCCTTCTGCACCGACAATCACTGCAATGTTGCTGCTGCCGCTGACCTGGAGTTTTCCTACAATCTCGGGAATCAATCTGGCATCGATTGTGCTATAGACAACAGGCACATCCGGATATTGTTTAGCCAACACCGGCTGTAATATCGTGACTAACTCGGTTTTTCCTGATGAGAATGAGGCGCCGATAATGTCTCTGAGAGGCTTTCCTTCGCGGATTGCTTCCACTATAGCCTCACCATATAGCGCCGGGAATGATGCACCAGCGGCGTCTACTAAGGCAGGAGCCTTGCCTGTTCTTATAGCCTCTGCTGCGGCTGTAGCGTGTGAATAGCTAACCAGACCCATGGCTATCTGCAACGGGTCAGCGGTCAAGCCTCTGCTATGCACAGCCTGCTTGTAAGCGGTCAAGAAAGGCTCGTAAGCTCTCATTTCTAACGGCA
Source organism: uncultured Planctomycetales bacterium (assembly GCA_964391145.1). Classification (GTDB taxonomy): domain Bacteria; phylum Omnitrophota; class Gorgyraeia; order Gygaellales; family JAHJCI01; genus CAYMKG01. Next base: position 15,891 of record CAYMKG010000005.1, on the reverse strand, counting down.
ATTCTGCTTTTTCGTTATTAATCCAAGGAATTACCTTCTCCGCGCCAACCTTAGCATCGATAATTTCATTGATAATTTCTGACATCATTGCAAGGTCTGCGTTTATATTGACTGTCTCTCCAGGTGAAGGACTGACAAATTCAGCAAAGAACTGACTAGCAACATTAGCTGTTGTCGGACTCATTAATGTCCCAAATATAGGATAAAGAATAGCGGCAACAATCGGTTCTGAGATACCTTCATCAATAATTCCTGCAACACCCATAAGCATAAGAGCCTTGAAAGCCTGCATAGCTCTTCCTGTGATTGAAGAACCTGCTGCTGACGAGTCCAAAATCCCACTCCCAGCTAATAAGCCGGAGCCTACATTTTGAATCCTCTGCACTGCACTACCGATTCCAAAAGGAAGGTTGGGCATAAGTGCAACAAATAAAGGCATGCCCACATAGAAAAGCGGAGCAAAAGCCATTGTCTGTAAAGGCCGCCCGAATACCTGAGCAACATTATGTGGTACCCAAGTTCCGTCTTGCAGATATTCGCCGCCAAAGTGTCCAAATACCGCTTTTAACACATCTCTGTGGATAGGATTAAGATTGTCTCGAATGGGGGCCCAATTTAAACCGGAATTAACAACTAAACCAGACAATTCCAATCCCAGACCAAAACCGTACAATCTTACAGCAGTCTGCAAAAGGCCTCTTCCTTTTAACCAAGCTCCCAGACCTCCTGATTCAGGCCAATATATACCCCAACCTTCTAGGGTGCGCAAAGACCTAAGATTATTTACTGACTGATTCCACCCTTCTTTAACTTGCTGCATATTAACAGGATGAGGTATTTTAGGATGAGTTGCAGCTAAACGGCCAAAAGTTGTAGCCAAGAAAGCTGTCCAACCCAGGCTGCCGACGGTCGGCTGGAAGCCTAAGATATTAACTGTATTGTTGGCCCAGCTTCCAGGCTCGGGTGTTCCAAACGGATTAAGTACGGTTGTAAAATAAAGCCCTGTTTCTTCCAACGCGGTTCCAAGCGAAGGTAATTCGTCATAGGTATGATAATAAGTAGATGTGCCTACTCCCATGTAAACGGTCCAACCGCCGATTACGCCGGAAAGAATTACATCCGTAGCTCTTCCTAGCGTATGCAGAATGCCGGTGCTCGAGCCATATAAGAATTGCGGATGGCTAATTAGATTTACCAAAGTTATACCCATACCAGCACCTATGCCAAAATCAATTAGAAAACCTTTCGGGTCATTAGCTATATTTGTCAAGGAGCCTTGGATAGCAGAATTAACTAAGCCGCCGGTAACGCCGGGGATTACTGCGCGGGTTAATATTGGAGTCAATATTTTATGTGCTTGGGCGAAATTATTATACCATTTAACTAAAGGAGCTGCTTTATTCGCTATCCAGGCGACCTTCGTGCTGTGAGCCGCAAAACTGAGCACGCGTCCGAAACCTAGCAGCCCTGCTCCCATTCCAAAATCTGTTAAGCGGCTAATAATAAAGTTGGCAGGATCTATGGGTTGGCCCGTGAATACTGCGAAACCTACATCTAACACTCCTCCTACAGCAGCTATACCGACTCCCCATTTAACAAATGGCAACACTGCTGCTGGGCTGGCAATCCCAACCACAGGTAACGCTACCGCCGAACCAATGAATGCGCCTAAACTAATTCGAGAAAGATGCCCCTCAAAACTATTCTCATACCAGACAGGCATAACTTCTCTGCCCCAATCAGCAACTGGGTTGCCGGCGGTATATACAAAATTTACCATACCATCGTTTATTTCGACTTTGAGATAATTGGAGATAAAAGAGTTGGCTCTATCCAAGGCCTCCTGTTCTTCTTGCGAAGGATTATATCCTTCTCGGAATGAAAGTGCGCCATCGCGATTAGCAACAGCATTAGAATTAATAACATTTAAATCATTATTGAATTGTTGTTGTTCCGAGGATGACGGAGGATCATTAGGCTCATAGAAGAGAGCACAACCTACTACTCCTCCGATAACACCGGCTGCTCCTATTATTATTGCTGCCGACACCGGTAAAGCTATACCAGCAGTTACCACTGCCAAAACTATAGCTCCTGCAATTGCAGCCGCAGCTAAAGCAACTTCGCCGACTTTTACCCAGTCAACGTGAGTAAAGAAATGGGGAATAGTATGAGTAAAGAAGTGTGGAATATCTTTGGTAAAGAAATCTGCGATTGCCCCACCGACTTTCTCGTACCAAGCGCGGTTATCTGGCTCTTCAGCTTTTGCCTCTTGCTGTTCAGACTCTGCAGCTAATTCGACAGGCCTGTGTTGTACCCCTGCTATCTCTTTGATAGTCTCTTTTAACAAATAAAGAGCTTGTGCGTTACTTATAAATGCAGCTTTAAGAACGGCTGCTTCCTCAACAATGCCAAGAATATAGCTGGAAGCAGTTTGTTCAATATTGCCTGCCTCTTCAAGAAGGCCAAGAGTATGAGCAAAGAAGGTCTGTTGAATATTGCCTGCCTCTTCAAGAAGGCCAAGAGTATGAGCAAAGAAGGTCTGTTGAATATTGCCTGCTTCTTCAACAATACCGAAAGCGTGACTAAACAAAGTTTCGCTTATTTTGCTTGACTCTTCAACAATGCCAAGAGTGTGGCCTATAAAGGTTTCGCCTATTTCACTTGCTGTTTTAAGTAAACCTAAGGTATGACCAACAAAAGCTTTATTAATTTCACTTGCTGTTTCAAGTAAGCCTAAAGTATGACCAACAAAAATTTGGTTAATATTACCGGCTTTTTCAAGAATCTCAGTGACGTCCCTATTTAAATCTTGCCTTACTGCGGGTTTACTCTCCACTACCTGTGAATGATACTTGCCATCTGCTCCCTGGGTTACTTCATATACATCAATAAAGTCGTTAAGGTCAGCTCTGAAGTCTGCAATGGCAGCCCTGGTGGCTTCAACATCTATGTCAGTGATAGCCTCAGGGGTAACCTCATTGGTGGCATCTTCGTCAAGGCTAACACCTAAGTCTTCGGCAATCTGCTGGGCTCTGGCAACGTCATCCATTACCGCTGAGCTATACTTGCCGTCTTCTCCCTGGGTTACTTCATATACATCAATAAAGTCGTTAAGGTCAGCTCTGAAGTC
>CAYMKG010000005.1:0-12658 GCA_964391145.1 uncultured Planctomycetales bacterium | reverse complement strand
TGCAATGGCAGCCCTGGTTTCCTCTAAGGTTAATGGAGATGATTCATTCTGTATGCCGAGGTCTTCATTATCAAGTTCAATACCAAACAAATCTTCAGCTATCTGATTGGCCTCGTCAATATCGTCCAATACCTGAGAATGATATTTTCCATCTTCTCCTTTATAAATTTCCCAAGTGTCTTTAAATTCTTCAAATCTATCTTCAAAATCACCTACTAAATCAGGATTCTCTCCACTTTCTATCTCAGTTCTTGTGTCTTCAATATCCTCAGGTATAGGGATGTCCAGGTCGTTCATTATCTGGTCAAGTTCATCAAACTCATCCCAAGGAATGGTATCTGGGTCGATTTGGATCTCATTATCATTATCATTTCCACCCCACATTGCCATATACGCTTCGGACTGAGCTATTTGGGCCTCTCCGTACATCTCCATTGCGCTCCAAAAGGCGTGGGGTAGGTCATTGGTGAAGAATTTGCCTACAGGCTGAGCGACATTATCATTTAACCAGCTGCCTGCTGTTCCAAAAGCATCAGGCACAGTCTCGGTCCAAAAATCAACAAAATCATCGGTAAAGAAATCAACTACTGGCTCAGCTATATTGTCGCTTAACCAATCACCTGCATCGGAAGCAGCATCAGGAATTGTTTCAGTAAAGAAATCCCATATTGCATGAGGAACATCATTGGTTAATGCCCCTACAGCTTCGCCTAAAGGAGTAGGATTATCACCTTTAAGGCTATCTAATCCAGGAATAACCGGATTTTTGTCTTGAGGAATAACAATTAAAGAACTAACTGTATCACTTACAGTATCAGGAACGGTTTCGGTGAAGAAGTCGCCTACAGGCTGAGCGACATTGTCATTTAACCAGCTGCCTGCTGTTCCAAAAGCATCAGGCACAGTCTCGGTCCAAAAATCAACAAAATCATCGGTAAAGAAATCAACTACTGGCTCAGCTATATTGTCGCTCAACCAATTACCAGCAGTTGAGGCTGTATCAGGAATGGTTTCAGTAAAGAAGTTACTTACTGGGTCAGCTATGTTGTCTTTTAGCCAACCCCAGGCGCCGCCCGAAGATTCCTCCTCTACCGGTTCGGGTTGCGTGGATTCCGGGGTTGTTTCTGTGCAGGAAGTGCAGTAATTATAGTAATTTCCGTTGTAATTGAGACTGTAATCAAAACCTTCTTCTTCAGCCACGGGATTTGACTCCGCAACCATGGTTGTAGAAGAGGTATTATTGCTGCTGTTCCAGGTCTCAGTCTCGGCAGCACCCAGGGTAACCACCTCGGTAGCCGTATCAACTACCCAATTCCAAGCATTATCCCACCAGCTGCCTGAAGATTCTTCCTGAGTGGTCGATTCTGGCTGTGAACTTGAAGATGTGCTTGAAGAAGTTGAGCCGGAATCATAGCTGTAGTCGTATCCATAGTCATAGCCGTAATCGTAGCCATAATCATAGCTGTAATCATAGGTTGAGGAACTGCTGGAGTTTGAAGAATCGGAGCCAGAATCATAGCTGTAGTCGTATCCATAGTCATAGCCGTAATCATAGCCGTAGTCGTATCCGTAATCGTAGCTGTAGTCATAACTATAACTTGAAGAACTACTCGAAGAAGAACTGCTTGAAGAGGAACTATTTGAAGAAGAGCTTCCTCCGCTGCCGCTATCTCCACCGCTGTCGCCGCTGAAGAAATCAGTCACTGCGTCCCAAGCGTCTGAAACTGCATCGGTTACTGCATCCCAGGCGTCAGTAATGGCGCCCCAAGGATCCCAACTGCCCTCAATTCTCTGTAGTTCCTCAACAGCTAAAGGTGTGCCAATCTCTGATTGGGTAATTAAAGCGTATCCTGTCCATAAAGCCTCGAATTCTGCCTTTGATGCGGTTTTGGTGATACCGTTATCTATATAGGTAATGCTATCCTCATTGGCCTCGACCAATACAACGTAGTGACCTTGTCCATTTTCGAGGTTTAAATGTAAGATTACCCCTCCATCTAAATTTAGGAGGTCATCATAGGTAAGCTTAACACCGTAAAGATTTAAGCCGTATTCAGCAGCAATCTGCTGGATTCCGTACATTGAGGTCTGGCCGGTTTCGTCAGTATATTGGGCGAGTTTTTGAGCTAAAACTGCAGGGTCAACATCAGGAAGGAGTTGGGAGAGGGCAGTAACAGCGCAATTGTAATCTATCGGGGGATCGTTACTATGTAAAGTAATGTTTTCGGTTGTGTCTGGTAATTGATTTTCATCTATATTGGTAATGCCGGTCTGTGCGGCAAGTTCATTAACTTCTACATTATCGGTTGGCTCACCTATAGGTGAGTTATTATTTGAATCTTGTTGAGGATTGGTGGTAGGAAGCGCAGCATTATTCTCGGTGTCAGCCTTAGGAGGCCCGGTCGGTGGTGCTTGTTCATCAAGAGTTGTTAAAACGTCCACTCTATCCTCTATCCAAGAATACAATAGATTTTCATCAATATTTACTTTATTTGATAATAAGCCAGGGGTATCGGTGGTACCTTGAGGATTTGTATTGTCGCTATTGGCGTTATTAACAACTGCCTCGCTTCTGGCCTGCGGTATCATAACCCCATCTAAGATAGGCATCTCAATTACAAGTCCGAAAAATGAAGCCGAGATTCTATTCTCTTCCCGCGGCTGTGCGGGTTCTTCTGTATCTTCAATGGTAGTAGAATTTAAAGGTAAAAGATTTTCTCCCTGGTCCTGTTCAACTTCAATTACTTCTTCTTGCCCAGGTTCCTGTGCAGTTATCTCATTATCTTCAATATTATTCCTAAGATGCTCTAATAAGTTATTTATCCCAGTCTCTATCACATTCCTTATTTGTTCGATTTTTTGAATAATAAATTCGGATATTGTAACCGTATCATCAACCGTCTCATCAATGCTAACTTCTTGCTTATCAAGAAGTTGTGAAATAATTAATTGAACAGTCTCGCTAAATTGTTCTTTGATTTGCTTGACATCTTCAACAGCCGCCTGAGTAATTAAACGAGCATTCTCGCTTATGCCTGTTAAGACATCTTCTGTAGTAGCGACTTCAATATTTGGTTCAGTTAATTCGGCGCTTTCGATTGCGCCGTTACTTTGGCTATCCTCGACTATTACGTTATCCCCGCCTATATTCTCCTCTACCTGTTCATCTACTATGCTATCATTTATATCGCCTCCTTGCGTCTCTGCAAGGGTTGGCTCATTTTCTATAGCTAAACTTAAGTTCTGAGGAGTGCCTCCTAGCGGTTCCTCTTCAGGAATAATTTCTGACTTTCCTTCTTGCTCTATTTGAGGAATTTCTTGTTGAACAGTACCTAATTCAACCGTATCATTAACCATATCATCATTTGTAACTTCTTGGTTTATAACAGGTTGTGTAGTGATACTATTATTATCTATCAATCCTTGATTAACAGAAAGATTGTCTTCCTGCTCTTCGTTATATTCTTCTTCTGGAAGAACAATTGCACTTGCCACGCTTTTCCAGATTAAATTGGGATTATATTCGGGTAAATGGTTGTAACGTTCTCTGTTATAAGCAGTTATCTCATCGGCATACGCTGCAGGAACCAAAAATGAGGTTATATCTTGATAAATCTGCCAAAGTTTGTCACGCCAATTGCCTTGAGAGGGGAAAGGGTTGTAATTTTGAGCCTGTGGCAGAGAAAAGGTAAAGTTCGCCCTCGCTGCCCAGGTAACCTCAGAAAACAAAAATACCCCGGCAATTGTCAAAGCGACTATCTTTACCCATAATTGTTCTCGCCAGGTACTCATTTTTCTTGCCTTATCTCCTGTATGTTCTTACTCATATGCGAGTCCAATAAAAAAGCCGAGTTACCTTTCTTTCGGCAACCCGGCTATCCAAATACTTTAATCTTTGTCCGTTTTCTTTGGACCCGCGGCTTTGCGCCCCCCGTTTCTCGACGAGGTTTGCCTTTTCGATTAAAGGTTAATACTTTATAAAAGTATTTAAAAATATATCAAAAAAAATCAAAACGCACTTAAAGTATAATCAATAAAAAGTTAGTTGTCAAGAAAATAAAACAAACTTTTGTTTCGGTTAACGCAGTTTGCTTTTTCGACGCGCAGCTCTGTATCTACGCATATATTCTCGCATATATTCACGGCGCTGGTTGGCATGGCTTCTCTCGTATTCCTTTAAATATTTTTTATGAGCTTTCCTCCAGTCTTGGGTATATTCACGCCTATACTTCCGCCAGGCGCCATCCTGGTTGCGGCACTTAAAATATTCAGGGTTGTTTATCCGCCAATCCCGTTCATTGAGAATCTGACGAATATGCTGACATTTTGGACTAGAACAAACTTCCTGATAAGGATGGTATTTATTAGGGGAAAACTCTTTCTTACATATTTTGCATATCATATTCTGAATAGAGGATAGCATATAAATTGAGTTTTGTCAATATAACACCGATACGCGGCTTTGGTAAAAAGCCATATAATATCCAAATAACACAAATAGGTATTCCTTATTATTTAAGGCCTTGTTTTAAACCAGGTCAGAAGCTAAAAACTAACCGTATCAAACCATATCAAAATTTTTCTTGACAAATTAGTATATTATGTTTATACTTTTCTTGTTGCTAAAAACCGTATCATTTAACTTCTTATGAAAAATGATACACAAAAAACTTCTAATTTTGCTAATAATTAGCTCTCTTGTTTTCTTGTTTTCTTTTTCAGGATGGGCCCAGGCAGTCCTACCTAACCCTGAATACTTAGCTTTAATCCAGCAAAAAATCGGAACTTATCTATTTTATCCCTGGGAAGCGAAATTTAACGGCTGGGAAGGGGTAGTGATAGTAAAATTTACCCTTCTGCGAGATGGTCATTTGAAAGAGTTAGACATTGTTAAATCATCGGGTTACCCCCTACTTGATGAGGCGGCAGTGTCTGCTGTAAGAAAAGCCAGTCCCTACCCCTCCCTGGAATATTATCATAAGGCCGAGGAATTGGAGGTAATTCTACCAATAAATTACAAAGGCTTAAAAATTGCCCAAAAGCCTCTTCAGGTCCCTCCTGAACTTCTTCAACCAGTGTCTTTACCGCCCGAAGAAGAAATTATACCTTCACCTCAACCAGAAGAACCGGTTCCCACACCTCTGTCAGAAGAAGAAGCTCCTCCGCCACAAGAAAAAGCTCCTCCTCCGCTGCCAGAAGAAGCTCGGCCAGGCCAACAAGAAATATCTCCTCCCACGGATGAGCTGGAAGAATTTATTGAACTGGCCGTAAAAAACAATCAACCTACCCAGATTGCCCGCCAGGAGATTGAATTAGCCCAGATGAAAGTTAGGGAAGCAAATAGAAATCTCTTTCCTGCCTTGAAAGTAGAGGGTTACAATTCAGAAGGGGAAGTATTTAATGTTGAGTATGAGGAAAGGGAAGTCAAGCTTCAACTGGACCAACCAGTTTATTATGGGGGTAGATTAAGAGACACTCTTGAGCAATCAAAGGTAAATTTAGAAATCACTAAAAGAAACTACGACAGATTAAAGATTGATGTGTCTCACAAGGCTGAGGTTGCTTATTATAATTTAGTAGCGAGCCGAATGAACCTCAAAATTCAAGAAGAAATTCGCCAGGAAGCAAAGAAAATGCTGGATATTGTCCAAAAGCAATTTGAGGACGGATTAGTTACGCCCCTTGAGATATCCAGCGCTCAGTCCTGGTATGACCAGATTGTGTTTCAAATCGACAGTACAAAACAGGATATGGCCATGGCTGAGTTAACCTTTGCTCAGGTGTTGAATGTTCCTAAAGCCCCCGAGATTAGCCGGGAAGAGTTAGAGATTAAGGAACTTGATCTTGACCTAACCCAATGCTTAGACGCAGGCTTGAAAAATAGGCCGGAAATATATTTGAGCGAGATGCTGGTTAAATTTAACCAATATGGGAAAAAGATTGAAGAAGCAAAGAATAAATTTACAGTAGATCTAACTACCTCTTATGGCTACTATGAAGGCGCTTATAAAACTGAGCCTTTGCGGTCTTCAGATACCTGGTATGTAGGCTTTAAAGCCACCAAGCCCTGGGGAGCCAGCACCTTTAACACCTCTACAACCAGAGAGGATGCCGGGCCCCACTACGGCGAAAAAACGCGCACCGAAGCACTTACGGTTAGCGCTGATTTTAACATACTGGATAATCTTACGCGCTTATCTGATGAAAAAAAGGCAGAAATAGAACTCCGGCGCTCCCTCAGCGATTTAAATGAAACCACAAAAACCATAACCTTTGAGATCAAAGACGCATATCTGAACTACCAGAAAGCTCTACTTCAGGCTAATACCGCCCAATCAGAAACAGAGTTTCGCCGCCGCGAAGTCGAGGTTTTAAAGGTCCGCGCCCAAGTCGGAGACGCCGGTTTCTCTAATGTGATGGAGACCTTGGTTAATCTCTCTCGTGCGCAAACCGAATATACCCAAGCATTGGCTAACTATTTTATTTCCCTGGCTAACCTTAGAAAAGCTGCTGGGTATGGAATAAAAATATAACACGCACATTAGTTAACTAAAACAAAAGTTAGCTTCCAGAACTTGAAAATTTAAGAAAGATATTGTATATTTATGTTAGGCCGAGTTGCTAAATGGGATTCGGCCTTTTTTAATCTTAAAAGACTTTTAAGCGGAAGCCGAAAATAACGATGAAATTTTTTGGCAAAGACAAAAAAAAGAAATACCCCATGGACCGAAGGATATTTGTTCGGATTCCAGTTAAATTGCCATTAAGGTTTTTTGCAAAGAAAGGGGAGAAAGAAAAAAGGGCAGAAATCTTAAACATTAGCGCTAACGGCATTGGGTTTACCACTAAAACCAAACTCTCTCCAAATACACCTTTGAAAATGTGGGTGAATATGCCTCAGTATTCTGAACCTCTTTGTATAACCGGGAATGTAATCTGGTGTAAAAAACCAGGAATTTTCACTCGGCTCTGGCGCGCTGGCGTACAATTAGAAAGAGCTGATTTAATTGGCTTGGGTAAGATACTGGCTCAAGAAATACACTAATTGTTAACTGAAACAAAAGTTTGTTTTCTGCCTTGAAAATAGGGTAATTATAGGGTATATTTTAAGTGTAGTTTGAATATTTTTTTGCTCTTTTATTTAATACTTTTTTAAAGTTTTAAATAATCCTTAGCGATAAAGCCAAACCTCGAGTAATCGGGGGGCGGAAAGCCACGGGTCGATTAAGGAAAAGTTTAGTTTAGGGACAGCCCTTCGGGGACAGTCCCTTACCGAAAGACGATAGCCGGGTTGCCAAAGAAGGATTGGTAACTCGGTTTTTTTATTAATCGGTTCTTTGTAAGTTTTAAAAAGATTAAATTAAGCCAGATTTCTCGATAAACCCCGCACCTTTTGTTTATTCATGTATTTAATTTTAAAAAATTGAATACTAAAAAGGTGCGGGGTAAAGCCAAACCCATCGTAAGGTGGGGGCGGAAAGCCACGGATCGGGAGATAAATTTACAGATTTAGCGGTTAGTATCTCTATCGATAGCCGGGCTGCCGAAAGAAAAGGCAGCTCGGCTTTTTGTTTAATAATAATAGATAAAAAGGAAAAAATGCAGATTAAAAAAGGAGAAAAAAAGATAGTCAAAAAGGTAATAATTGGGGTTATTACTATGAGCTTGCTCCTCTCTCCCTCTGCCCTTGTCTGGTCCGGAGATTATCCGGCCGGCTATCTTGGACCAGGGCATCGCGAATACCTCAACAACAAAATCCAGAATGGTTACTATGTTGAAGTATTTACTGACTTAGAGGGCCGCCAGGAAGAACGGGTAAATAAAAGAAACCAGATCGAAGAGCTCGTCTCCAACTCCTACCAGGCAAATTACGATTCCGCCTACGGGATATTAAAAGCCGATTATTTAATATCCCAAAACGCCCAAGAGATAAACTGGACAATACAACAAAATCAAAACCGAACCGAAGAAACTGCCTCAAATCTGACAGAATTTAAATACATTAAATATTCGGATGGCAAAATTGTAAACTTCAAAGAAGGGTTGCCCAGCTCAATTGAAAATGAGCGGGTGGTTGATGAATTCGGAAATCTAAGCCTCAAGCACACCTATAACATGGAATATAACTTTGATCGACTTCTAACCAGTTATGAAGCAGACTTAAAGGATAATTTAGGCAACATAACCCATATCTTTTGCTACGGTATAACCTACAGCCCTGATTCAGTCTTTTACGGAGGCTATGACACAAACGCCAATAAAAACGAGACGGAAAAGTACATTAAAGAGGTGGACTCGGCAGGGAATGTAATATTAACTCATTGGAAAGCAATAAGTTACGACGGAAAACTCCTCCGGGCCTTCAGCCAGGAAGTCGAAGACAGCGTCTATGGCAAAACCTTCTTCACCCGAAGCAATATGACTTATGAAAATAATAATTACAGGAGGGTAAGCTCTTATCACGAAGAAGGTGTAGGAACCGACGGTTTAGAGTATGAGTTGAATCGAACCAATATTACCTATAACGATAAACACTTAACTACCGGTTATCATGAAGAAAGAATTACTACCCAGGTTGATTCCAGTAAAACAAAAACCATCGTTGACGCCCAATTCAAATACCTTCATGTCCCCCACCAATTCGGCCCTGACGTGGAAGAGCCTGACCCGGACAGACTGTTAGAGTCGACTATCACTACACAGACCATAAATGCGGATGGCTCGGAAAGAACGGAAAAAACCACCACCACTTATGATTACAATGCAGACCAAGAATTAATCGGTGCCTCGGGAGAAAGCATATTTACCGGCCAAGAGGCAAAGTGGTGGGAATATACATATACAGATCTAGAAGGGTATACTTATACCTTAACCAAGCACGTAGCCAAAGATGGCGAGGTTACCTACTCTTATGTCGACCCGGATACCTTAAAGCCGGTAACCGTTGAGGAAAAGGATGTAACCGCAACTCTGAAGGACGGTAACTTATACCAGGGAACATCTGATATTCAATACGAAATATTATACGGTCAACCGATGGCCAATCGAATTTACTCCTGCACTTCCTATTACGGGCAACATATAAGTGCAGATGAACTTATTAGAGTCGAAGGTTCGACCATTACCTATGACAACGGCTTGGTAAATAATCTACGCAGGAGGTTGAGCAATCAAGAACATACAGTAATAACTTACCCTGTATCGGATCCGGAAAATACGCATAGCGAAATCCGCGATATCACCACCGCGTATTTCTACGACGATAAGGGCAATCTAATTGACGCCGAAGGCACAGGCGTAAAAACAGGATGGGAGTATCAAGATGCTAGCGGCTGGTACGGAAAACATACCAGTACCATAAATATAGATTATGTGGTCATTTTAGGTAAAGCATTATGGACAGACAGACACGAGGATAAAACCTATGAAATAGGAGGTGGAGAATGATAGGTTTAAATAATCGAGAAAGGAAACAAAAAATTCTAAGCGGAAAGGAGGTGAGAAGAATGAAAAGGTTTATCGCATTGGCAATTTCAGCAGCGATGATTTTTGCTGGACCGGTTTCAAGCGTAATGGCAGATACCCACGGAACGGTTACCGCGTACGACCAGTACATCGACGTTCACGTTGAATATAATGCCTTTGGTCAGGCAGTATATTCAGAAAATACCACCACAACGACGGTAACGACTACGGATGCTGAAGGGAATGTGAGCACGTCCACGACGACAAACACAGTGATATCTACTTTCCACAACGGAAGCCTAAAGCCCGATACATCAACTACTGACAGCGTAACGGTAGACAGTAAGGGCCAAGTCCTCTCCGAGAGCCACTATACGGACACCTATACGTATGTTGAAGGTTACCTTGATAGTGTAAGTGGCGGTGGTTCGTACGATAGCTGGACCTATGATAAAGATGGTAATGTCACCGAGCATAGAAGTGGTACAATTACCAGGACGTTTGAAGTCAGAGATGGACAGGCGCTACTTATAAGCTCAACGACCTCAGGGGCCATCTTTGATAAAGATGATAACTCTATAGGAACCTTTAGCAATACAAGCACTTTCACATACGGTGAGTATAAAGGCGGTAGCTGGCTCCTGACGCAAGAAGTCAGCACCTCGACATCTAACTGGGATAACGGCAACTCCGAGACTATCACCCGGACAACAACATACACAAGAGATGCTGAAGGCGTGATTACGGGTATAACTCAGACCGCTACGGGTGAGAGAACAGTCGTAAACGGAGATGATCCGGGCGGACTCGGGCTAGCAGCTGGACACTATACTTTGACAAATTATAGCGCAGAAGTTGCTTTTGACCCGCAGATGGGTTGGTATATAGCATCCGAAGATTATAGGTGGCAGATTGACGTAACCGACCCTGAAGATAGAACAGCATATGACCCCTGGACAGTAGGAACCCTGGCAATGGTAGATGGCCATTTAGCTCTCATTGTCGACCCAGACGACGTTGAAGGCAGAGAGTTTTACAACATGGATCCTACAAGCGTTACTGGAGAAACACAAAGAGACGAAGATGGCAACTACATATTTATGCTTGGGGTTGACGATGCAGGCACTCTGGCAGAACTGCAAGGCCTTATCGGAAGCAGAATCAATCTGATGTGGCAGTACTATACGCAGTCTTCCGCGGAAGACTCTTGCGGTTATGGCTGGATATGGCTGGCTCCGGTATCAGACTGGAGAGTATCCGTCCACTTACAGCATGATAATGAAGCAATGGTTGAGCAATGGGGCGGCGACTGGGATCGCACAAAGCAGTATGTAATCATTGGATAATATAATCATATAATCATCCTTAAAACAATCTCCTCTCTCTAAACACAGGAGAGAGGAGATGGGGATGATTATAAGCTGCTGCTTGCTAACTTAAAATCTTGCCGTGTAGAACGGCTATATAACGGCTGAAAGTTAGCCTTTTAATCGGGTAAATGATTAAAGGGCTAAGGTATAACTTCTCTAATATCTCTTTGAAAATAGGATACCCTTGTTTTAGCAGAACAGGGGTGTCCTGTTTTATGTTCGGCAATTTTATTTTAGATTTATCTTGCTATTTTCTTGAATTTATTTGATATTTATGATATTCTAAAATTAGAAAGTTCAAAGAAAGGGGTAAATATGCGATTAAGAAGCGTAATGATAATTGTTCTTGCAGGACTAATTATAGGAACCGTATTAATGCCGACTTTATCAGCAGAAATCGTAGAACCCAAGAGAAGAGGCGATATTGGCTTAAGAAAACTGGCGGATGAAATAGACACTATATCCGTGGTGGGTAGATTAAAGCTGGAGCCCGGCGAAAAAGAAGATTTGCTAGTATTGCACGGCAAAGACTCAACAATGTATCGCGTTATAGGCGAGCTTGTGGAGAAGCTTAAAAGTGTGCTTTTAGATTTAGGAGTGGATAACCTTGTTTCTGTCACCGGAGTAAAACATGGCGATTTTGACCTTGCTTGTCATAATGCTTACAAATTTGACTCGGAGGGTAAAAAAATAATAGAGTCGCGGTGCATCCGCTATTATATCCTTAAGGTTACTAAAATCAACGAGGCTAAAAAATCTGATGAAAAAATGCCGCCTCCTGAAATTGAGGCCCAAAAAGCACTAGGTGCCTTGTCTCCTCTTCAAAGTCAGGGCCTGGTTCAAATGGGAGAATTGGAAGGCAAAATCAGTGCCATTAATTTAAGAACCCCTATCAAGACTGTTGAAGTTACCTATCCGGACAAAGACGGCCGGTTAATCAACGGGAATTTCTTGCTCACCTCAAGAACTCGGATTGCCAGAAGCACGTTGGAAGGCGAAGAGCCGATATATGTAAGTATAAATTCTCTTGAAGCAGGCCAAAAGGTTACTCTGGTATACTCTCGAGACGAACGCCAAACCGAGGCTTTATTTATTACAATTAAACAAGAGTAGCGTTCTTTATAATTATATGGTATAATTAATCAGAGGTAGGGACTGGCTTAAAAAAATATTTAAGGGGGTAACCGAGCACTGAATGTGCGGCGGTAGCCCCTTTTTTTTAGGTCATAAGTTGTAAAGGTCATAAGTCATAATAGGGAGTAAAAAAATGGGCGAATATGGATATAAAAAATTATTGGTGTGGAAAAAAGCTGACGAACCAGCTTATCAAATTTATATAGAGACAAAATCATTTCCTAAAGAAGAACTATATGGAATAACTTCTCAGTTAAGAAGAGCGGCGCTGTCTATACCTACTAATCTTGTTGAAGGGACTGGCAGGCAGGGCAAGAAGGAGCTGAAACAGTTCGTAAATATCGCGTTGGGATCATTGGCAGAGACGCAATATCTCTTAGATTTTTCTTTACGGCTTGAATATTTAAATAAGCTGGAGTATGAAAAACTTCAAAAGCTGAGAGAAGAAACAGGAAGGTTGCTCTGGAGTTTTTACAATAACTTATGACTTTATGACCTATAACTTACGACTCTAGCTGGATTCAATCTATAATTAAAAGCAATGAATATATCCAAGCTTTCCGTAAACAGACCAGTTACAACCGCAATGGTATTTATTGCAATTGTGCTCCTGGGATTTATCTCCTGGGGCAGGCTTCCTCAAGAACTTTTCCCTACCATCACCTACCCGCAAATTACCGTGGTTACCT
>CAYMKG010000004.1:19711-22388 GCA_964391145.1 uncultured Planctomycetales bacterium | reverse complement strand
GGAATAGGCAAAAGGGCGCGGCGTTGTTATGGATTCGATGAAGTTTCGCTCGTGCCGGGCTCGCATACAATAAATCCAAATGAGGTAGATACAAGTTTTTATATTGCCGGCCTTAAATTTAACGTCCCTATATTGGCCGCTGCTATGGATGGCGTGGTAGATGTGGGCTTTGCCGTTCAGATGTCTAAATTGGGAGGCATAGCAGTATTAAATCTGGATGGGATCCAGACGCGCTACGAGCGCCCCGATGAGGTTTTAAAGGAGATTGCCAAGGCAAGCCCTCAAAAAGCTACCAAATTGGTTCAAACCGTATATAACAAACCAATTAAGGAAAAACTAATCGCCAAAAGAATTAGTCAGATTAAGTCCAGGAAGGCAACCGCGGTAGTAAGCTGTATACCCGCTCACGCAGAAAGATTTAATCAGATTGCCGCAGACAACAAAGCAGACATTTTTGTTATCCAGTCTACGGTTACTACAGTAAAGCATATTTCCAAGGAGTACAAGAGCCTGGATTTGTTTAAATTCTGCAAAAAAAGTAAAATCCCCGTAGTCATTGGCAACTGCGTAACTTACGAGACAACTTTAGAGCTTATGGAAACAGGGTGTATCGGTCTTCTTATCGGCGTCGGTCCGGGGGCCGCCTGTACCACGCGGGGAGTGTTAGGAATCGGCGTTCCTCAGGTGACCAGTACCATCGATGCAGCTGCCGCCAGAGATTTTTATTACAAAAGAACGGGAAAATATATCTCGATAATAACCGACGGAGGCATGAGCAGGGGCGGAGATATATGTAAAGCCTTTGCCAGCGGCGCCGATGCGGTTATGGTTGGCTCTGCCTTTGCGCGCGCAAAGGAAGCCCCGGGAAGAGGCTATCACTGGGGAATGGCGACTTCCCACGAGAACCTGCCTCGGGGCACGCGGATTTATGTCGGAACAACCGGAACTTTAGAAGAGATACTTTTCGGTCCGGCCAGAGTAGATGACGGTTCGCAGAATCTTATAGGAGCCTTGCGGACCTCGATGGGTTCCCTGGGTGCAAGAAATATTAAAGAGATGCACGATGTAGAGATTATCATCGCCCCATCCATTCAAACCGAAGGTAAGATTTTTCAGGTAGCTCAGAGAGTGGGGATGGGTAAATAAAAAAGGTTCACGCATGACTAAAGAGATTATTCTAATACTTGACTTTGGCTCTCGATATACCCAATTAATTGCGCAGAGAATCAGGGAAAATCACGTATTTTCGCTGGTTGTTCCTTGCAACATTTCAGTCAAAGAGATTAAACTGCTAAAACCCAAGGGTATTATTCTTTCCGGCGGCTCAATTTCAGTTTATCATAAGAAGTCGAAGTCTCTGCTGGCCGAAAAAGGTATTTTTAAGCTTAACATACCAATTTTGGGAATTTGTTATGGGGCAAGGGTAATTGTTCATCATTTGGGCGGTAAGGTAAAATCCGCCAAATCGCTGGAATTGCAAAGGCGAGAGTTGTTCATCGACGATGCTCGCAATCTGTTTTGGCAGATGCCCGGCAACATTACTTGTCTGATGAGTTCCAGCGACAATATCAGCAAACTCCCCAGCGGTTTTAAAAAGACAGCCCATACGCAGGAGAATCCCATAGCTGCATTTGAATGCCCGAAGAAAAAGATTTTCGGCGTCTCATTTCACCCCGAGGTAGTTGCCACTCAACGCGGCAGCCAAATTCTGAGCAATTTTCTCTATAAAGTTTGCGGATGCATCGGCACCTGGACGATGGATTATTTTATTAAAGGAACTATCGCAGAAATTAAGAAGACCGTCGGCAGCAGTAAAGTGATTATAAGCTTAAACGGAGAATTAAGCTCTTTAGTGGCGGCGCTGTTAATCAATAAAGCTGTAGGAAAAAGATTAAAATGCGTTTTTATCGATACCGGCCTTCTGCGTTCGACCGAGGTAAAGCAGATAAAAAAGGTATTTCGACACACCTTCAATCTTAATTTAAATTACTTAGACAGAAGCCAGCGGTTTCTTCAAAATTTGAAGGGGGTCTTCGATAGTGAAGAGAAGAGAAGAATCATCGGCGAGTTGTCGGCAAAGCTATTTGAGGAAGAGGTAAAAAAGTCGAAGGGAACCGATTATCTGGCACAAGGAACGCTTTATTCCGATATTATTAGGCTAGGACTGGACGCGCGCAGCGTGCCTTCTAGCAGGTACGCTAAGCAAAAAGGCGAACTTCCGGTTTCGGAGGCATTACAGAAGCTAAAGATTCTCCGCCCGCTGAAAGATTTATTTAAGGAGGAAATTAGGGTGGTAGCTAAAGAGTTGGGCTTGCCCGACGGTATGGTTTTCAGGCAACCCTTTCCTAATGAGGGTTTAGCGGTTCGTATTGCCGGAGAGGTTACCGCGCCGAGATTAAAAATTTTACAAGAGGCTGACGATTGCCTGGTCGAAGCGATAAAGAGCGCCGGATTATATGAACAGGTATGGCAGTCGTTTGCAGTATTGATTCCGCCGAAAAACGTAATTGCGATACGCTGCGTCGCTTCCACGAACGGAATAACCGCAGACTGGGTAAGATTGCCTTACGATGTTCTAGAGAAAATTGCCCGACATATTCTTGGCAAAGTAAAAGCCGTAAGCCGCGTAGTTTACGATATAAGCCCCAAACCTCCTGTCGCCATTGAGTGGGAATAA
>CAYMKG010000004.1:16106-19611 GCA_964391145.1 uncultured Planctomycetales bacterium | reverse complement strand
GAATTCATCCATCTTCACGTCCACACCCAGTATAGTCTTCTTGACGGAGCCTGTAGAATACCCCAGCTACTAGCTCTGGCCAAACAATACAATATGGATTCCTTAGCCATCACTGACCACGGCAATATGTTCGGGGCCATAGATTTTTATTTACAGGCGCAAAAGGCAGGCATTAAGCCGATAATTGGCTCAGAGGTTTATATCGCTCCCGGAAGCCGCCTTGAGAAATCTTCCAGTGGGATTGAAGAGGCTTCTTATCATTTGGTTCTTCTTGCAAAGGATGAACAAGGGTATAGAAATCTGATGAAGCTCGTATCTATAGGTTATCTGGAAGGGTTTTATTATCGCCCTCGCATCGACAAGGAGGTTCTTTCGCGTTACTCAAAGGGGCTCATCGGCTTGAGCGCGTGCCTTAAAGGAGAAATACCTTCTCTGCTTTCTCAAAATCGTTTTAATGATGCCCTAAAAGCCGCCGACGATTTCATTCAAATATTAGATAAGGGTAATTTCTACCTGGAATTGCAGGAAAACGGAATTAATGAGCAAAAAGAGGTTAACAGAGGCTTGATTAAAATGGCCAAACAACTATCTATTGGGCTGGTGGCTACCTGCGATGTGCATTACTTGCGCCAGGAGGACGCTCTTTCTCACGATGCTCTTCTTTGCATTCAGACCCAAGCTACGCTGGACCAACCTAAGAGATTGAGGTTCGGGTCTTCTGAATTTTATTTTAAATCTCCTCAACAGATGAAGAAACTCTTTATGGAATTGCCGGAGGCCTTGGAGAATACCCGGGAGATATCGTGGCGGTGTAATTTAGAATTAGATTTTAGCCGAATTCACTTACCTATATTTTCGCCTCCTGATGGCCTAACTCAAGAAGAGTTTTTAGAGCAGCTTTGTCGGGAGGGGATAAGGAAGAGGTTTAGTAATAAATTCGGCGATGCGTATAAGGAAAGACTGGAGCACGAATTAAAGATTATAAAGGAAATGGGATTTACCAGCTATTTCCTGATTGTCTGGGATTTTATCCACTATGCCAAACAAAATAATATCCCCACAGGACCGGGGCGCGGTTCGGCAGCAGGCAGTTTGGTGAGTTATCTATTGGAGATTACCGATATCGACCCGATAAAATACAAACTCCTGTTTGAAAGATTCTTGAATCCTGAGAGAAAGGAATTACCTGATATCGACATTGATTTCTGCTATGTGAGGCGCCCAGAGGTAATAAATTATGTTACTCAGAAGTACGGGCAGGAAAACGTCGCTCAGATTATCACCTTCGGGACAATGCAGGCTCGCGCCGTTGTCAGGGACGTAGGCAGGGTAATGGGTATGAGCTATGCGGATGTGGACAAGATAGCCAAAATGATTCCGCCGGACCCACATATCAGTCTGAAGGATGCCCTGGAATCAGAGAGTGAATTAAAAAATCTATATAAGACAGACGAGCAGATTAAGAAGTTGATAGAGATTGCTTTGTCCTTAGAGGGTTTATTGCGCCACGCTTCGGTTCATGCCGCAGGAGTTGTTATTGCCGATTCTCCGTTGACGGATTATATGCCCCTGTTTAAATCCGCAGATGACCAAATTACCACGGGTTTCAGTATGGATGCTTTGGGTAAAATAGGACTGCTTAAGGTTGATTTCTTAGGTTTGCGGACTCTTACAGTGATTCAGGAGACGGTTAACTTAATTCGTCAAAGAACCGGAAAAGTTATAGATATCGAGAAAATTGATTTATCTGACCTCCGGACCTTTAAGCTTTTGTGCTCAGCTCAGACTATAGGAGTCTTCCAGTTAGAAAGCTCGGGAATGCGGGATTTGCTGAGGAAGTTAGAACCAGAGCGTTTCGAAGATTTAATTGCACTTCTGGCGCTTTATCGGCCCGGGCCGATAGGTTCGGGAATGCTCGATGATTTTATCAAGCGACGCCACGGCCAGGTAGCGGTGCGGTATGACCACAAAAAACTGGAACCATTATTAAAAGATACCTATGGAATAATTGTTTATCAGGAACAGGTTATGCAGATTGCTTCGCAATTGGGGGGATTCTCTTTGACATCTGCCGACCGTTTACGTCGCGCGATGAGCAAAAAGATTCCAGAGGTAATGGAAGAGGAAAGGAAGAATTTTATTCACGGATGTAGAAATAACGGCATAGCTGAGCCGACCGCGAATAAAATATTTGACCTCATTTTATATTTTTCAGGTTACGGCTTCAATAGGTCTCATTCTGCCGCTTACGCAATGATTTCTTATCGCACGGCATATCTTAAGGCAAATTTTCCTGTTGAATTTATGGCTGCCCTGCTTACCTCGGAAAGAGATAATACCGACAAAGTCGTTGAGTATGTAAACGAGGCAACGAGAATGGGGATAAATATTTTGCCTCCGGACATAAATTCAAGCGAGGCAGAATTTAAAATCGCCGATGAAAAAAATATCCGCTTCGGGATGCTGGCAATCAAAAACGTAGGCAGCGGTGCAATAGAGTCTATAGTTGAAGCCCGCAATAAAGGAGGAAAATTTCTGAATTTAGAAGATTTCGCCAGCCGTGTGGATTTAAGACTGGTAAACCGAAAGGTTATCGAGAGTCTGATTAAAGCAGGAGCGATGGATAGTTTGGGTATGAGCAGGGCTGCTATGATGGCAAGTTTAGATAAAGTTTTAAATCTGGCTTACCGCATTCATAAAGAGAAAGCCAGTGGCCAGTTATCCTTTTTTGATTTCGGCGAAAACGTGCGCAATGGGTTTAGCGGTTTTGCCGGGATTTCGCAAATTAAGGAATGGCCTGAGCCGCAGCTTCTGGCTTTCGAAAAGGATATGTTGGGTTTTTATTTAAGCGGTCATCCTCTTGCACGCTATGCCAGGCATTTAGCCCGCTTTCGATTTTGTTCAACCGCCGAGTTAAAGAATAGAGTAAACGGTCAAAATATAAAGGTGGTAGGCCTGATCGTCAAGATTAAACAGACCACGACCCGCGCCAAAGGGGAAAAGATGGCAATATTGAAGCTAGAGGATTTAGAAGGCATAGTTGAAGTTTTAATTTTTCCGCAGACGTACAGGCAAGTAGCAAAAAACATACAGCCTAATTCGATAGTTTTGGTAAAAGGGAGGTTGAATCTGAAAGAAGATACGCCGAAAATAATTGCCGACGACTTGCTTTTGTTTGACGACATATATCGCCTGGTAGTGGGGATAAATATTGATATCTCTGGAATAAGAGAAAATCTTTTTGACAGTCTCAAAACCAAGCTATTAAACTCTACCGGCAAGGTCCCCATATATCTACATCTGGATACTCCTACCCGCGCACGAGTTCAGCTCGTTGTCGGTGAGGAATTTTTTGTGGAGCCGAACGAAGAATTAATAGATGATATAGAATCTTTGCTAGGAGAGGGTCGGGTTTCTTTAGTGTTATAAACAAAAAGCATAAAATAAACTACAGAGCATACAGAGAAGAACCCAATAAGCTCTGTTCCCATTACCGCAATTTACA
>CAYMKG010000004.1:2987-16006 GCA_964391145.1 uncultured Planctomycetales bacterium | reverse complement strand
ACAGAGCATACAGAGAAGAACCCAATAAGCTCTGTTCCCATTACCGCAATTTACATAAATTTTCCAAAATTTATCTTGACAAAGTTTTTAAATTTAGTAAACTATAGGTCTATGTGATTTCTAGATAAATCCCCCCATTTTAGTAGAACTGTAATAATAAATCATTGAGCCAAAGGTATAATTGAGGTGGGGAGGGGGAGTTACGTTTAAATTCATGCCCACGTAGCTCAGTCGGAAGAGCACAGGCATGGTAAGTCTGGGGTCACCGGTTCGATTCCGGTCGTGGGCTCCATTAGTTAAATTGTTATATTGCTATACTGTTAGACAATATGACAATAGAGCAATTTATTTTTTATGCGCGAGATTATCACTTTAGAATGCACAGAGTGTAAAAATCGCAATTACACTACAACCAAGAATAAAAAGAAACATTCCGGGAAATTAGAAACAAAAAAATATTGTAAATTTTGTCGAAAATCGACTCTGCATAAAGAAATAAAATAATTTTTATGGTTTTTTGATTAATTTTAAGCGGGAAGGTTTTTTTGTCTTTAGGCCAGTAGCTCTAATTGGCAGAGCAACGGTCTCCAAAACCGTGTGTTGGGGGTTCGAATCCCTCCTGGCCTGTTTTAAAGATTGTAGGGATTCGAACCCAAAGAAGAAATGAAGTTAATCGCAAAGCCCATTAAATTTCTTAAAGAGGTAAAGGTACAATTGACCAAGGTTTCTTGGCCAACGAAAGACGAGTTAATCGGAGCAACCGCTGTGGTTATTGTAATTACTGCCATTACAGCTGTATTTATAGGCGTAGTTGACCTGGTTTTCTCCCGTTTATTGAGCTGGGTTTTTCGATGAACCCCGCACCTTCTTTTATTCAGAGGTATTCAATGAATTTAACAAAGTGCGGGATTCCAACGCATTTAAGATGTATAAAGTTAGAATCAAAAACAGTTTAAATAGATCAATAGTCTTGAATAGCCAAGAAGGTGCGGGGTGAAGAAGTGGTACATAATCCATAGTCAGACCGGTTCCGAAGATAAAGTTAAGCGCGCGATAGAAAACAGAATTGCGTTCTCAGGCCTGCAAGAACATGTTTCTGAAATAGTGATACCGACCGAGCAAATTTCTGAAATCCGTCGGGGAAGAAAAAGGGTGTCGCAAAGAAAATTTTTTCCGGGATATATTTTAATTAAAATGGATTTAGATGATGCTATCTACTCGGTAATTAAAGGCACGCCGGGAGTCACGGGTTTTATCGGCGCCGGAAAAAGGCCAACTCCTCTTTCTCAAGATGAAGCTGAAAATATTTTGAAAAAGATTGAAGAGACGCATGTCAAGCCAAGCCCCAAGGTCGTATTCGAAAAAGGCGAACAGGTCAGAGTTACGCAAGGTCCTTTTATTAATTTTAATGGAATCATCGATGAAGTTTATCCAGAGAAAGGGAAGTTAAAAGTCAGCGTTTCGATTTTTGGCAGAGCAACTCCTGTAGAATTGGAATATTGGCAGGTGGAGAAGACGTAATGGCGAAGAAAGTAGTTGCACAGATTAAATTGCACGTTCCGGCGGGGCAGGCAAATCCCGCTCCTCCGGTTGGCCCGGCATTAGGCCAACACGGGGTAAATATTATGCAGTTCTGCAAACAGTTCAACGAGCAGACTAAAGGCAGGGAAGGATTAATATTGCCCGCAGTGATAAGCGTATATCAGGATAGAACCTTTTCTTTTATCATAAAGAGTCCGCCTTCATCTATACTTATTAAACGAGCGTGCAATTTGGCTAAAGCCAGCGGCACTGCCGGGAAAGAAACAATTGCCGCTATAAGCAATAAACAAATAGAAGAAATAGCCAAACAAAAAATGAAAGATTTAAATACGCCAAACCTTCAAAGAGCGATTAAGATAATCGAGGGGACTGCCCGCAGCATGGGGATAAAGGTTGTTTCGGAAGAAGAAAAGATGTTGGAGGAGAAGAAGGCGAATTCAGATGAACCCAGCCCTTCCTAAGAATTTTAGAATGATAAAGAATACCGAGGCAGGGCAGGGGTTTAGATATAGATACAGAAAGGAAGGGCGGGGTGAAAAAGCGCAGCAAGCGATATAAGGAGATTTCGAACTTATTCAAGAAAGACGAATCTTATTCTTTGAAGGAGGCAATTTCGATATTAAAAAAGGCCTCAAACACAAAGTTCGACAGTTCCATAGACTTGCATTTTCATCTGAATGTAGATCCAAAAAAATCCGACCAGATGGTAAGAGGCACCGTGGTTTTGCCTCATGGCACCGGGAAGAAAATTAGAGTCGCTGTTTTTGCCAAAGGCGAACAAGAGAAGCAGGCCCGGGAAGCCGGCGCAGATTACGTAGGTGGCGCGGATTTGATTGATAAAGTCAGTAAAGGGTTTCTGGATTTTGACCGTGCTATAGCTACTCCGGAGATGATGAAGGAGCTGTCACGCCTGGGTAAAATTCTAGGGCCGAGGGGGCTAATGCCCAGTCCAAAAACCGGGACGGTAACTAACGACGTGGTTACGGCGATTGAGCAGATACGCAAAGGGAAGGTTGAATTTAAGGTGGATAAGCAAGGCGGGATTCATTTAAGCATAGGCAAGGCTTCGTTCCCGGAAGATAAATTAAAGGAAAATGCCTCAACCCTTATTGATGCGATAAATACGGCTCGTCCTCCTGCGCTGAAGGGAAAGTATATTAAAAACTTATCCCTAAGCTCAACTATGAGTCCAGGGGTAAAAATTAGCCTTTGATGGAAGCGGGAGATTTACCCCGCCCTTCCTGAAAAAGAGCTAAGGTCAGGAAAGGAAGGGCGGGGTATAGATGTAGAAAGGAAGAACGGGGTGAAAAAATTAGGATTACTTATTAAAGAAGAGGCAGAGAGAATTTTAAAAGAGAGACTGGAAGGTTCAGATAGTTTACTTCTGGTTGGTTATTCGGGTCTTTCCGCTTCTGACCTGAATGTTTTAAGAAATTCGCTGTCTGAGGTAGATTCGTCTCTTATAGTGATAAAAAACAGCGTCGGCAAGCGGATTCTGGAGACTCATCAGGACTTACAATCGCGGATAGCAGGGCCGTGTGGATTAATTTTTGTAAGAAGAGATTTGATTTCTACTATCAGAGTGGTTTATGAGTTTATAAAGAAGAACGCAAATTTAGAGGTAAAAGTCGGATTTCTAAAAGATAGAATTATAACCGAAGATGAAGCCAAGGCTCTTTCTAAGATACCGTCTTTATCTAGCTTGCACAGCCAGGTGGTCGGAGGATTAAAATCTCCGATTACCAGCATCGTATTTAGCCTAAAGCAAATTTTAAATAAATTGGTCTGGGTATTAGGACAGATTAAGGTTAAAGGTGAAAGGTGAAAGGTGAAAGGTAATCAGGGTGAAAGGTGAAAGGAGCGAGGAAAGATGGCTACAAACAAAGTAGAAGAGCTGATTAAGTCTATCGAGGGCATGACTGTTTTGGAGCTTTCCGATCTGGTTAAAGCCCTGGAAGAGAAATTCGGCGTTCAGGCAGCGATGCCGGCAATGGCGGCAATATCTCAGGCCCCAGGTGCGACGGGACAGGCTGCAGCCGAAGAAGAAAAAACCAGTTTCGATGTGGTGTTGGCCAGCGTCGGAGGAAACAAGATAGCCGTGATAAAGGAAGTGCGAGCTATGACTAACCTGGGCTTAAAAGAGGCAAAAGACCTGGTGGATTCCGCTCCCAAAACAGTAAAAGAGGGAGTAAGCAAGGAAGAAGCGGAGCAGATGAAAAAGAAGCTCGAGGCAGCAGGTGCAACAGTAGAATTAAAATGACCAACCGTAAAAGTTTCGGAAAACTTAAAGAAATATACGAAATACCCGCCCTACTACAGCATCAGTTAAACTCCTATGAGGATTTTCTTCAAACGGATGTACCACCTCGCGAGCGAAGGCCAGTAGGGTTACAGGAGATACTGCTCGGATTCTTTCCTATCGAAAGCCATGACCGCCGCCTTCGCATTGAGTTTATCAGTTATTCGTTTGGCAAGCCAAAATACGATTTAGAAGAATGTAAAAGAAGGGGGATGACTTACGCCGCTCCTTTAAGAATAAAATTTAGATTTATTACCGCTCGGGAGAGCATTGAGCAGGATGCTTATTTCGGCGAAATTCCTCTTATGACACCTACTGGTTCGTTTATTATAAACGGAGATGAGCGAGTAATCGTAAATCAGCTTCAGCGTTCCCCGGGCGTCTCCTTTGAAGAGGAACTGCACCCCAGCGGCAAAAAAATCTATTATGGCCGAATTATTCCCTATCGAGGAGCTTGGCTTGAATTCAAATACGATTTATCCGAAGTTATCATTGCGGTTGTGGATAGACGAAGAAATTTTCCTGCTACGCAAATCTTGCGAATCCTGGGATTCTCTACCGACGAAGAAATCATTAAAGTTTTTTCGAAAGAATATCCCCAGATAATTAATACGCTGAAAAAAGACTACACCAAGAACAAAGAAGAGGCGCTGTTGGATTTTTACCGCAAGCTGCGGCCCGGCGAGCCGGTAACTTTAGAGGCCGCGGAGAATTTATTTTACAGATTATTTTTCGACCCGCGCCGATATGATTTAGAGAGGGTAGGCAGGTTTATCCTAAACAGAAAACTCGGGATGGAAGTATCGCTGGATAAGCGCATTCTTGACTCAGAGACGGTAGCCAGAGTAATTGAATATCTTATTCGCCTGAAAGACGGCTTTGGAAAAATCGACGACATCGACCATTTAGGTAATCGCCGGGTTAAAACTATTTGCGAGTTGATTTGCAATCAAGTCAGGATTGGCCTGGCTCGCCTTGACCGCTCGATTAGAGAAAGGCTTTCCATTCTGGGAGAATCTGAAGAGTTAAACATCCACCATCTTATCAATTTTAAACTCTTTTCCAACCAAATTCACGATTTCTTTGCTCGCGGACAATTGTCTCAATTTATGGACCAGGTAAATCCGCTGGCAGAACTGACTCACAAGCGCAGACTTAGCGCTTTAGGGCCGGGTGGGCTTTCGCGAGAGCGCGCCGGATTCGAGGTCCGGGATATCCATTATTCGCATTACGGCCGCGTATGTCCGATTGAGACTCCCGAAGGACCTAACATCGGATTAATTACATCTTTAGCCACTTATGCAAAAGTTAATGAACTGGGATTACTGGAGACTCCCTATAGAAAAGTAGAACAAGGCAGGGTTACCCGTAAGATTGAATATTTGACCGCCGACATCGAGGAAGAGAAAGTAATCGCTCAGGCGAATGCGCCGATGGATCCCGATGGGAAATATCTGGAGGGAGACGTCTTATGCCGTTTTAGAGGGAACTTTCCCAAGGTTAAAGCCGATAAGGTCGAGTATATGGATGTTTCTCCTAAGCAATTGGTTTCCATATCCACTTCTCTGATACCTTTCTTAGAACACGATGACGCCAACCGTGCTTTAATGGGCTCAAACATGCAAAGGCAGGCCGTGCCTCTGATGTTCCCTGAGGCGCCGCTTGTGGGTACAATGATGGAGGATAAAGTAGCTCGGGATTCGGGAGCAGTGGTAATTGCCGAAGAATCAGGTAAGGTGACAGCCGTAGACGCTTCTTCCATCACCATCGGAAAGAGAACCTACAAATTAAAAAAGTTTATTCGCACCAACGCCGATACCTGCATAAATCAACGGCCCATAGTCGGTTTGGGAGACACTGTAGAGAAGGGTCAGGTTATTGCCGACGGAACAGCCACAGATAAAGGAGAGTTGGCTTTAGGCAGGAATCTTTTGGTGGCGTTTATGCCCTGGCGCGGATATAATTTCGAAGACGCTATTCTAATAAGCGAAAAGGTAGTCAAGGATGATGCCTATACTTCTATACATATTAAGAAGTTTGAGGTTGAGGCTACCGAGACCAGACTTGGCAACGAAGAAATAACTCGCGATATACCCAATGTAGGCGAAGAGGCATTAAGCAATCTCGACGAGAACGGCATTATCCGTCTTGGCGCAAGAGTCAGTCCGGGCGACATCCTGGTAGGAAAGGTTACGCCAAAAACAGAGTCGGAACTTTCTCCCGAGGAGAGATTATTGCGGGCAATTTTTGGAGAAAAAGCTGAGGATGTTCGCGATACATCTTTGGTTACCCCGCCGGGCGTTGAGGGCGTGGTGGTAAACGTGCACGTATTTGCGCGCCGGGAAAGAGGCAGGAAATCCAGGGAAGAAAAAAAGAAAGAATTGGCCAAAATCAGAGAATTAAAAGCTTATTATAAGGAAGAGATAGGATATATTCAGAAAGAAAGAATTGCCCGCCTTGCAGAAATTTTAAACGTGAGCAAGGATAGGATAGATAAAATAGATTTTTCCGACAATGAGGAAGCTAAGCGCATCAACGAATCCTACAACGAACAAATTAAGACACTGCTTCTTCAGCAGCAGCGAGAGATTGAAGGTCTGCGCCGGGGAGACGAGTTGCCGAGCGGGGTTTTAAAGCGTGTAGTAGTCTACGTTGCCGCCAAGCACAGATTGCAGGAAGGAGATAAGCTTGCCGGACGGCACGGCAACAAAGGAGTAGTCGCGCGTATTTTACCGGAAGAGGATATGCCATATCTTCCGGACGGACGGCCCGTAGATATAGTTCTAAATCCTTTGGGCGTGCCTTCCCGTATGAACATCGGCCAGATTCTTGAGACGCACTTAGGTTGGGCGGCTCACGCTTTGGGCATTAAGGTCGGTTCGCCCGTGTTCGACGGAGCCAAAGAAGAAGAGATTGAAGAAATGCTCCGCACAGCAGGTTTACCTGAGGACGGAAAAATAACGCTATACGACGGCTACACGGGTTTGTCTTTCGGCCAAAAGGTATGCGTAGGTTACATCTATATGATGAAGTTGATTCACCTGGTCGAGGATAAGATTCACGCCCGTTCTATCGGCCCTTATTCTTTGGTGACTCAGCAGCCTCTGGGAGGCAAGGCTCAATTTGGAGGCCAGCGCGTAGGAGAAATGGAGGTTTGGGCTTTAGAGGCCTACGGTGCGGCATTCAGCTTGCAGGAAATGCTAACCGTAAAAAGCGACGACGTCTCGGGGCGAACCCGAATTTACGAAGCAATTGTTAAAGGAGAGCAGCGCTTAAGCTCGGGTACGCCTGAGTCTTTTCACGTTTTGGTAAAGGAATTACAGGGTTTATGCCTGGATGTGCGAACTGAACGAGAAAAAGAAAAATAAGAGGGTGACTTAAATCTATGGAAGAATTAACCCAATTTGACAATATAAGCATAAAAATAGCTTCCCCCCAGGTTATAAAAAGCTGGTCTTTCGGCGAGATAAAAAAGGCGGAGACCATTAACTACCGAACCCTTAAGCCCGAGAAAGACGGATTATTCTGCGAGAAAATCTTCGGTCCGGTACGTGACTGGGAATGCCACTGCGGTAAATATAAAGGTATGAAGTTCAGAGGTATTACCTGTGACCGCTGCGGAGTCACTATTGACCATTCCGCAGTCCGACGCCAGCGCATGGGTCATATTGAACTGGCAGCTCCGGTAACCCACGTGTGGTTTTTTAAAGCTGTTCCCAGCCGTTTATCTGCGTTGCTAAATCTGGGATTACGGGAACTGGAAAGGATTATATATTACGAACAGTATATCATCCTTGACCCGGGGCAGACGCCTTTCAAAAAACACGAGCTTTTGACCGAAGAAAAATATAGCGAGGCAAGAGAAAAATATGGTTCAGGTTTTACCGCCAAGATTGGCGCGGAAGCTATTCGCGACATGCTGAAGGAATTAGACCTCGATAATCTAATCGCTAAGCTCAGGAAGAATCTGGCTAACTCTAAAGAGGCTCTTAATAACAGAAAGATGCTTAAGACGCTTAAAATTGTCCAGGATTTTAAGAAGTCTGGAAATCGTCCTGAGTGGATGATCCTGGAGATATTGCCGGTTATACCTCCCGATTTAAGGCCGTTGGTGCCTTTAGACGGAGGAAGATTTGCTACTTCGGATTTGAATGATTTATACAGGCGGGTAATTAACCGCAATAACCGCCTGAAAAAGTTAATTGATTTAAAGGCCCCCGACATTATTATCCGCAATGAAAAGAGAATGTTGCAGGAGGCGGTAGATGCCCTGCTGGATAACGGCAGGCACGGAAGACCGGTTTTAACCGCGAATAACCGCCCGCTGAAGTCGCTTTCGGATATGCTTAAAGGCAAACAAGGCCGGTTTCGCCAGAATCTTTTGGGTAAGCGCGTTGACTATTCAGGCCGCTCCGTAATCGTAATCGGGCCTAATCTAAATATGCACGAGTGCGGCTTACCGAAACAAATGGCAATAGAGCTGTTTGAGCCTTTTATCATTAGGAAGCTGCGTGAAAAAGGTTTTGTCCACACTATTAAAGGAGCGCGCCGCATGGTAGAGCGCGGCAAAATAGAGGTCTGGGATATTTTGGAGGAGGTAATTCGGGATCATCCGGTGCTATTGAATCGCGCACCTACCTTGCACCGGTTAAGCGTTCAGGCTTTTCAACCAAAATTAATAGAAAGCAAGTCTATTAAAATTCACCCCCTGGTCTGTACCGCTTTTAACGCCGATTTCGACGGTGACCAAATGGCCGTGCACGTTCCTTTATCGTTAGAGGCACAGATGGAATCCCGCATTCTTATGCTTTCCACAAATAATATATTTTCGCCGGCAAACGGTCGTCCCATAACCAGCCCCACGCAAGATATAATTTTGGGCTGTTCTTATTTAACCAAAGAAAGGCCGGGCTGCCGCGGAGAAGGAAGGTTTTTCGCTCACCCGCAAGAAGTAATAAGCGCATTAAACGATGACATAATAGACCTGCATGCAAAGATAAAGTTAAGGATGGATAAAATTTTCGATTTGGGAGAAAGAAAAGTCGTAGAGGAAAATCAAACTATTCCGACTACCCCCGGCAGGATTATATTCAACAATCTTTTGCCTCCTGACTTCGGATTCGTTAATAAAGAATTGAACAAGAAGAATGTCGCCGAGATTATTCAGGAGTGTTATAACCGCTTCGGGCACAGCCGGACAATCAAATTACTGGATGATATAAAAGACCTGGGATTCGAATACTCCACCCTGGGTGGAATTTCGATTGCTGTGGATGACCTCAAGATACCTAAAGAGAAAACCGAGGTTCTCAGGAAAGCTCAGGAAGAGGTGAAAAAAGTAGAGGAGCAGTATCAGAAAGGAATAATTACCCAGAGAGAAAGATATAACCGGGTGGTGGATATCTGGACTCACGCAACAGACCGCGTTTCCGATTATCTCTTTTCAGGCATGGATTCGTTTAACCCGATATTTATGATGGCGGATTCCGGAGCAAGAGGCTCGCGTCTGCAAGTAAGGCAGCTGGCCGGGATGCGCGGGCTTATGGCTAAACCGTCGGGAGAAATCATCGAAAGCCCGATTATGGCCAACTTCCGCGAGGGGTTAACGGTATTGGAATACTTCATTTCTACTCACGGGGCGAGGAAGGGGCTGGCTGATACGGCTTTAAAAACGGCAGATGCCGGATATCTGACCCGCAGGCTTATAGACGTGGCTCAGGAAGTAATAGTCCTTGAAGATGATTGCGGCACGTTAAACGGCATTACCGTATCGGCTATCATTGAAGGAGACGAAGTCGTTGTTCCGCTTAGAGAGCGAATAATAGGTCGCACTGCTCTTGATAACATCGTTGATGTAATTACTGACCGAGTTATAGTCGAAGCAGGAAACGAGATTACCGAGGAAAAAGCCGAGGTAATCGAAAGGTTAGGAATCGAAAAGATTAGAATTCGAAGCGTTCTAACCTGTGAAACGGAGCGCGGGGTATGTGCCAAGTGCTATGGAAGAGATTTAGGCCGCGGCAAGACGGTAGAAATCGGAGAGGCAGTGGGGATAATTGCCGCCCAAAGTATCGGCGAGCCTGGCACGCAATTGACGATGCGCACTTTCCATATCGGAGGAACCGCCTCCAGAATTATAGAACGTTCATTTATTAAATCCAAAAATAAAGGCATCCTTAAATATCATAATCTCAGAACCGTAGAAAGGAATAAAGAATTCATTGTGCTTAACCGCAACGGCTCGATTAGCATTAACGATGAAGAGGGTAGAGAGCTTGAGCGTCATCCTGTGCCCCACGGTGCTACTATTTCAATCAGCGACGGAGCACAGATAAATAAAGGGATAGCATTCATAAATTGGGATCCTTATACATCGCCTGTTTTAACCGAGGTCGGCGGCAAGGTAAAACACGAGGATTTGACGATAAATGTAACGCTGGAGGAGGAATTCAATCCTGTAACCAAAGTTACCGATTATGTGGTGATTGAGCACAAGCCCGAATTTCATCCCCAGATGTTGATTTTGGATGAGAAAGGGGAAATGCTGGGAATCTACCCAATCCCCGTAGGCGCGCACATCTTAGCTAAAGACGGCCAGAAGGTAAAGGCCGGAGATTTACTGGCAAAGACTCCTCGGATTATCAGCAAGACCCGCGACATAACCGGCGGTCTGCCTCGCGTTGCCGAGTTGTTTGAGGCCCGCCGTCCTAAAAATCCGGCAATAATTAGCGAAATTGACGGCTTTGTAGAGTTCGGAGAGACAAAGAAAGCACAGCGCGTAATAATAGTACGCTCTCCCACAGGCATGCAAAGAGAATACATAATTCCTCACGGCAAACATCCAAATGTTTACAAAGGAGACCGGGTAGTAGCCGGCCAGCAGCTTACCGATGGTCCTGTGGTATTGCAGGATATATTAAGAGTCTGCGGAGATAAAGCGCTTCAAGAATACCTGGTTAATGAAGTTCAAGAGGTTTACCGACTTCAAGGGGTCCAGATAAACGATAAGCATATCGAGCTGATTATCCGTCAGATGCTAAAAAAGGTTCGAATTGAAGACCCGGGAGATACGGAATTTTTACCCGGAGAATATGTGGATAAATGGAAATTTAAGAAGGAAAATGCACGGGTAAAGAAGAAAGGCGGCAAGCCTGCTTCGGCTACTCCGCAATTACAAGGAATTACCAAAGCGTCCTTAAGCACAGAAAGCTTCATTTCTGCCGCAAGCTTCCAGGAAACCACCCGGGTATTATCAGACGCAGCGGCTTCAGGCAAGCAAGACGGTTTATACGGGTTGAAGGAGAGCGTAATCGTAGGACAGTTAATTCCCGCCGGAACAGGATTTAGTCAACACAGGGAAGTGGAGATGATAAAAGAGGTTGAGGGTAGCGAAGAAGAAAAGAAGAAAAAGAGCGAATAGAGATGCCTACAATTGCTCAGTTAATAAGAAAAGGCCGGTTAGCTAAGACTAAAAAGACAAAGTCCCCTGCTCTGAGGTCTTGCCCTCAAAGGAGAGGAGTGTGTGTTCAGGTGCGGACAATGACGCCTAAAAAGCCCAATTCGGCTCTGCGTAAGATTGCCAGGGTTAGACTGACCACCGGCATTGAAGTTACTGCTTATATACCCGGAGAAGGCCATAACCTGCAGGAGCACTCAATTGTTTTAGTCAGAGGCGGTCGCGTAAAAGATTTACCGGGAGTCCGTTATCATATAGTGCGAGGAACATTGGACACCGCAGGCGTAGCCCAGAGAAAAAAATCTCGCTCTAAATACGGCGCCAAGAGACCTAAATAAAAGATGAGAAGACGAAGAGCGCAAATCAGAGAAGTAATGCCGGATCCGAAATTCAACAGCAAAACCGTCAGCAAATTCATAAATATGGTAATGTTGCGCGGCGAAAAAACAATTGCCCAAAGGATTGTTTACGGTGCGTTTGACATAATTAAACAAAGAACCAACGAGCCGGATGTTCTTAAGGTATTTCATAAGGCACTGGAAAACGTACGGCCACGATTGGAGGTAAAGTCAAGAAGAATCGGAGGCGCTACATATCAGGTTCCGGTTGAGGTAAATAAAGCAAGAGGCATATCTTTAGCTTTGCGATGGATAAGGGATTTCGCCAGGGTTAAAAAGGGCAAGCCAATGGAGGTAAAATTGGCCGATGAGCTTATCTTGGCCTATAAGGGCGAAGGCTCCGCGATAAAGAAGCGGGATGACCTACATAAGATGGCTGAAGCAAACCGGGCATTTGCGCATTTCAGATGGTAGTTATGGCTAATGGCTTATGGTGTTATATAGAAAGCAATGGAAAGTAATTCTTTAGAAAAAATTAGAAATATAGGATTTGTAGCGCACATCGACGCCGGAAAGACTACAACTACCGAGCGCATACTGTATTTTACCGGCAGGTCTTATAAAATCGGCGAGGTTGATTTGGGAACAGCTGCCATGGATTGGATGATTCAAGAGCAGGAGCGCGGCATCACCATAACTTCGGCATCAACCACTTGTTTATGGCGCGACCACCAGATAAACATAATCGACACGCCGGGGCACGTTGATTTCATAGTCGAAGTAGAGAGGTCTCTTAAAGTATTAGACGGAGCTGTGGTTATATTTTGTGCAGTGGGAGGGGTAGAGCCGCAGTCAGAGACGGTCTGGCGCCAAGCTGACCGCTATAATGTCGGCCGTTTAGCATTCGTTAATAAAATCGACAGAGTCGGCGCTGATTTCTTCGGGACAGTGGAGCAGATGCACAGCCGTTTAGCCGCCAATGCCGCCGCAATACAGCTACCCTACGGGATTGAAGATAATTTTAAGGGGATAATCGATTTGATTAACGAAAAATTGATTCTTTACCGTGATGAATCGGGAAAGGAGTTTGATATTTTGCCTGTGCCCGAGGATTATGCCCAACGGCTGAAGAAATATCGGGAGATACTTATTGAAAGACTGGCGGAAGCTGACGAGATAATAATGGATAAATTTGTCCATGCCAAACCTATTGAGCTTGAAGATATCAAAACCGCAATTCGGCGCGCAACCCTGGCAAACAGGTTTGTGCCCGTGCTGTGCGGAGCGACCTTGAGAAATAAGGGGATACAGCCGCTTTTGGATGCAATCTGCGACTTCTTACCTTCACCTTGCGACGTTCCGGCAATAAAAGGAATAGAGCCGA
>CAYMKG010000004.1:0-2887 GCA_964391145.1 uncultured Planctomycetales bacterium | reverse complement strand
TGCGACTTCTTACCTTCACCTTGCGACGTTCCGGCAATAAAAGGAATAGAGCCGAATTCCGGAGATTACGAAGAAAGAGACGTGGATTTCGACGCACCTTTCTGCGCGCTCTGTTTTAAGATAATGTCTGACCCGTATGTGGGGAGATTGAATTTTATCCGCGTTTATTCGGGAACGCTTACGTCAGGTACATATGTTTACAATGCTACTCAGAGAATAAAAGAGCGGGTTGCGAAAATAGTGCGCATGCACGCTAATCGTCAGGAAATAGTGAATTCCGCACGCGCGGGAGACATAGTTGCCGTTATCGGTTTAAAGGAAGTCAAAACAGGGGATACTCTTTGCGAAGAGAGCGCGCCTATTATTATCGAAAAAATCCGCTTTCCCGAGCCGGTTATTTCGATGAGTATTGAGCCGAGAGGAAAAGAAGACCAGGAAAAATTAGGCCTGGCCTTAAGAAAATTGGAGGATGAAGATCCTACCTTCTCAGTTAGTTATAATTCAGAAACCGGCCAAACTCTAATATCCGGAATGGGGCAGTTGCATCTGGAAATAGCGGTTGACAGAATGATGCGCGAATTCAACATTGAGGCTAAGGTAGGTCAGCCTCAAGTGGCTTACCGTGAAACCATTACCAGGAAGGTGGTCTCTACCGGAAAATTCGTTCAGCAGACCGGCGGGCACGGCCAGTACGGACACGTAGTTCTTCAGCTTCAACCGCAAGAGACTCCCGGAACGGGGATAACCTTTACGGACAAAATAAAAAGCGGAGCAATACCTTTTGAGTTTATTCCTGCGGTGGAAGAGGGCATAAGGAATGCGGCAAAAAGCGGATGTTTGGCCGGATATCCGGTTACCGATATTGCGATTACCTTAATGGACGGCTCTTATCACGAAGTCGACTCTTCGGAATTAGCTTTTCAGGTAGCTGCGGCAATGGCTTTTAACGACGGAATCAAGAAAGGCAGCCCTGTTCTCCTGGAGCCTATAATGGATATGGAAATAGTGGTGCCTGAAGAATACATGGGGCAGATTTTAGGAGATTTAAACGGCCGCAGAGCCAAGGTTGCTGCTTTGAATCAGCGAAAGTATCTGCGTATCATTCGTGCCTATGTTCCTTTGGCCGAAATATTTAACTATGCCACAATCTTAAGGTCTCTGACTCAGGGCAGAGGAACCTATACAATGGAGCCCTCATATTATGCTGAGGTGCCTTCATATATAGTAGAGAAAATTATCGGTTTGTCGATAGGCGCCCCGTCAGGCAGGCATCGTTGATGTCTGATAGGGGCGGTTGTGAGGGATTAGCCGCCAAGATATGCAACTGGCTAATAAAAAAAGGAGGTAGTAGAGATGGCTAAGGAGAAGTTTGTTAGGACTAAGCCGCATTTAAACATCGGCACCATTGGCCATGTAGACCACGGTAAAACAACGTTAACCTCAGCGATAACCCTGGTGCTTAACAAAAAAGGATTTGCTGAGGTAAGAAGCTTTGATTCAATTGACAATGCGCCGGAAGAAAAAGAAAGAGGAGTAACGATTAATATCGCACACGTGGAATACCAGACCGAAACGCGGCACTATGCGCACATTGACTGCCCCGGCCATGCAGATTATATCAAGAATATGATTACGGGAGCCGCTCAAATGGACGGCGCAATACTTGTGGTTTCTGCCGCCGATGGGCCGATGCCTCAAACCCGCGAACACATTCTTCTTGCGCGCCAGGTTAATGTCCCTTCGATTGTGGTGTTCCTTAACAAGACCGATATGGTATCCGATAAGGAACTGGTTGATTTAGTTGAAATGGAGGTCAGGGATTTACTAAACAAATATGAATTTCCCGGCGACAAGACCCCGATTATAAAGGGAAGCGCTTTAAATGCGATGAATTGTGGCTGCGGTAAAGAAGATTGTCCGAATTGCAAGCCGATTCTTGATTTAATGAAAGCTGTGGATGAATTCTTCCCATTGCCTAAACGAGAAATGGATAAGCCGTTTCTTATGGCGATTGAAGACGTATTTACAATCGCAGGGCGGGGAACCGTTGGAACAGGAAGAGTGGAACGCGGAAAAATAAAACTAAACGATGAGGTTGAGATTGTCGGTCTAAGGCCGGAACCGAGAAAGACAGTCATTACCGGAATTGAGATGTTCCGGAAAATTCTCGATGAAGCTCAAGCAGGAGATAACGTGGGGTTGCTTTTAAGAGGCGTGGAAAAGAAGGAGCTTGAGCGCGGAATGGTGGTGGCCTTACCCGGATCGATTACCCCTCATACGAAGTTTAAGGCACAGGTTTACGTTTTGACAAAGGAAGAAGGCGGTCGGCATACGCCTTTCTTCAGCGGCTATCGACCTCAATTTTACTTCCGAACTACAGACGTGACCGGTTCAGTAAAACTGCCTCAAGGCGTTGAGATGGTTATGCCGGGTGATAACGTAAATTTGGAAGTAGAACTGATTGTGCCTATTGCTTTGGAAAAAGAGTCCAGATTCGCTATCCGCGAAGGCGGCCACACAGTCGGAGCCGGAGTGGTCTCTGAAGTAATAGCGTAAGAGTAAAACGAATTGCAGCAGTCAGGAAGATATGGAAAAGATTCGTATAAAGCTTAAGGCCTACGACCACCGTCTGTTAGATCAAACTGTAGGCGATATTGCGGAAACAGTGCGGCGCACAGGAGCAGTTCTGCGCGGTCCCATTCCTCTGCCTACCAAGAAAGAGGTGTATACTGTTTTGCGTTCGCCGGTTATCGATAAAAAGTCTCGCGAGCAATTTGCGCTATCGATACACAAGAGACTTCTGGAAATACTGGAGCCTACTTCAAAAACCGTTGACGCTCTAAGAAAGCTGAATTTGCCGGCGGGTGTAGATGTGGAAATAAAATAA
>CAYMKG010000003.1:14766-22836 GCA_964391145.1 uncultured Planctomycetales bacterium | reverse complement strand
TTTCCTTATCCAGAGCAAGAAGGATTACCTCTTCAATGGCTGAGAAGAAGGCGCGCTTAGCCAGCTTAAGGACTAATGCATTATCTGTTTCAAGGGAAGTGCTTGTTTGGAAAGAGTATTTTGTATCATCCCTGTGCTTATAGAGCTGAGCCAGCACAACCGCCAGCATTGCATCAGAGAGTTCCTCCAGGGCAAACAGGGAGAGCCGGATAAGAGGCTGGTTATCTTCTCTTTCTCTTTCAATTGAAGCAAGGGTAGTGTTATTATCTTTCATCAACCGCTTATCCACAATGATTCTGCCGCGCTCGTCTAAGTCCATCAAGAAGGAGTTGAGGTCCTCATCCTGCTTAGCAATTACTGCCATTGCCCGCTCAAAGGCTTCATATAAAGAGGTATTGTAGGAAAGCAGGAAGGATTCGTTTCCAGTGACGGGGAGGCGGATTTTTGCAGTTCCCTTCCTGAACTCTATAACAATCTTATCATCTCTCTTAAAATCTTTCATTATATTAACTCCACGAGACGTTATAGCATTCCAATCTATTTTACCTTCCCACATCTTCTGTTTAGCTAACTCCTTATCCACCTCTTTAATCTCAGTAGAGGAAATCTTTCTCTCGGAGGCAAGATAAATTAACGGTACAGAATTGGCAATATCAATATTATTGGTTTGGGCATACTTATACGCTAAGTAGAAGAGATTCACAAAGGAAAGGGAGGAAAGACCTTTTACCGCAGGAAGCAGGTGGGATAAGGAAACCTTACTTAGGAACCCTAAGAATCCCTTATCACTTACATTTATCTCCTCTATATACCCTCTAATCTCCTTTATCTCTTTACTCGCCGCAGTTTTATCCAACAAATGCCCAAGTCTTTCTTCTACTATGTTCCATAGATATTTTTGAGGATCGCTATTTACTCTCGATCTGTTCCTCTGATGCCTCTTTCTCCATAAATCCTTTTGCTTTGAAATATACTTCTCCTTAATATAAAGCATTTGCTCTAACTTATCGGCAGTTAATGCTCTTGCCTGCCATAAGCCGCCTACATCTGCCACGCTCATCATTATCAAGGCAGAAAGGATATTATTTTCTGAGTAACCACGATGTTTATTTATGTTTAATCTTATCCCCCTGTATGTATCCGAGCCCGTAGCCAGATAAGTAGGATAGGCATGACTACTGGTAACATACGCCCCCAAACTTGCGTCCTCTTTCTCAAACCCTAAGCGCAAGAACATCTTCTTAACCAGAGGCAAACCTACGCTCATATGCTGGGTTACCCCGGTAGTCTTTCCAATATCATGGAATAACAGGCAGAGATAGAAGAATAACTTTCCGTCTTTTTTCCTGCCTTTTGTTTTCAGCTGTATGTTTACAGCATCCTTATACAATGCTACTAAGCTCTTAAACGCCTCCATTGACAAATCTTTTAAGCCGGAGACCTGGCGCTTATACCCTTCATAGCACTGTTTGAATTCCTCACTATCCTGGTCAGCTATCTTAGATGCCTCTTCCACAAAATATAATCTTGCAATGGCATTTAAGGTATGGGTGAGCATATTAAGGCCGCCATGGGGTATGGTATAGGCAACGAACATCAACTCTTGCAATTCAGGAAGCACGCCGGCCATTTTGCCTTTCTCTACCATCTCCCGCACAAAACTCACTAACACTCCTGTGGCGTTTACTTCGGAATTAAAGAGCTGTTTCAGCTTAGTATATGTCTCAACAGCGCTACCAAGACCTTTTCCCAAAGCGCTTACCTTGGTATACAACTCCTCTACCTTACTCAAATCTCCCCTGGGAAGCTCATACTCTCTTATCCTTTCTCGCTCTAAAGTTTCTTCGGTCTTTTCTAAAGCTGTAGCCTCTTTCTTCTCCGCTGGCTGCGCAGTTTCTTCACCCTTTTTATCTTGTTTTTTCTCCTCTTTTTGCTTGGGAGCAATGATAAGCAAGCGCACATTGCGGGAGAGATAATCGCAGACAAAATCCAACACCTTAGCAGCCGTTGAATCCGGATATGCCCTGTTGATTTGATTAGTCCAGCGCTGAAATTCAGCGCCGTTTTGCTCATTGATAAGCCCTAATCCGACATCAATTACGTCTTGCGGGATAGCGTCTTTCTTAAGGTCTTCAACAAGGAATGTCAATCCTGTCGGCCCCCACCTTTCAATTACCATTGCCGGAGTTGGCTCATATTGAATTCCCCTATACACCTTAAAATCCTTACTGAGCGCATCAACTATACCCTTTTGCACCTCAGGATGCACACCTCCCCGTGTCCCGCCCTTAAGCACCACAATGCCTATTTCTTTTTCCTGCTGTTCTTTCATCT
Source organism: uncultured Planctomycetales bacterium (assembly GCA_964391145.1). Taxonomy (GTDB): domain Bacteria; phylum Omnitrophota; class Gorgyraeia; order Gygaellales; family JAHJCI01; genus CAYMKG01. Next base: position 20,502 of record CAYMKG010000003.1, on the reverse strand, counting down.
CTCTGCCCAGTTCTATAATTAAATCGAGGTCGGATTCGCTGAGGGCGCGCATCTCCCTTACCAATTCCAGGCCAAAGCCGGGAACATGTACCACGTTTGCGCCCATAAAGAGATTAACTTGCGGAACGCCCAGGCGGCCGGCCAAGCCTGCCACATACTTTAAGGCACCCTTATCCAGCGCCTCATAGCCAATCTTTCTTAACGAGCCTTGGTGCGACTTGGAAACATTCGTTTCGCCGACAATAATGAACTTGACAAAATCCTGGAATTTAAGGTTATCTACATCGGTTGCGCCTAATTCTTCCAACCGCTCCTTCAGTCTTTGCTTGGAGATTTTGTAGGTATCCTGTAGTTTTTTTCTGTCTATACTCTGAGTTTTATTTTGCGAAGCCAGTAATACTCCCAATGCCTCAACTCTTTTGCCAAGGATTCCTTGTTGATAGGTTTCCTCCTCGTTAATAATCTTAAGTGCCGCAGTTAAAGTCTCAGCAGGGTCTTTATTTGTTGTATCAATCAACGCAAAAATACCGGGATGATTACCGAAGTTTCTCTCTACCTCGTCATCTCTGTCACGCTTGATTAATTTCTGTATTTCTTCATTTATCTGCTCCTCAGAAGCATTGTTTATACCCAATCCTATAAGATGCCTGCTTGCTCTTTTTTGAGCGTTTGCGCTTAAGAAGATATTTACCCCGGCATAAGGATAGAAACCGCGGCTGGAAAGAATCACCCGTTTAGTCCTGGGAATGCGGGAGACAATCTCCCTGTCTTTCTCCCTTAAGAAATCATTGACCTTAGGGTTGTTTTTCATTATCCTGGAGAGCATTATCTCTGTATCTTTCAAATGTAATTGAGCGTCGGTTAATACCTCACCGTTAAGATAAATGCTTGCGTTATTAACCAAGACACTTGCCTGCCGCAGATACCAGAGAATGCTTGCCTGAGAAGCTAAAATATGTTCGCCTTCTTCCCGGACCTTTTGAAGAATAAAGTAGGCATAGGCGCGGTAGATAAGGCCGATGTCAATATACTCAACCTCTTTACCATCTTTGAGATATTGGCGGACTAAGCCCTTTGCCAGAGTAGTCTTTCCTGCCCGTGCCTGGCCAACAAGGTTTATGATGCGTGAAGGAACAAATTTTTTAAGCTCTTCCATATCTTCCGGATTGAGAATATTTTTATGTTGAATGATTAATTTCAGCACATTTGAAGCGAAGAGATTTTCTTCTACTTGATTTTCTCCAATCATCCTTGCCTTAATCCAGTTGAGAAGGAATGCACTACTTACCTGCTCATCCAGGAAGGCTTTCCAGATTTTCCCTAACAGTTTTGTCTTATTATTATTTGCTGGTCCCTCAGCGAATTTAATCTCAAGTGCTTCCTGTAATGGCCTTAATGCTGACTCATTATTACCCAGGTATCTTCTTACCATATACTGGAGATAGATTAAATCATCGATTTTCAGGCCGGATAGTTTAAGTATTAAATCATCGATTTTCAGGCCGGATAGTTTAAGTATTAAATCATCGATTTTCAGGCCGGATAGTTTAAGTACCTGATGAGGAAGAACAACTGCCTTATTTCCACTCCTGGCAACTCTTTCTAAATAGGTTGCATACACATCAACCGGCTTCTCTTCTAAGTCCTTCTCTCTGCCCGTAATGTAACCAACTATCTGGCGGTAATTTTCCTTTTCCCTATCCCTCTGCGCATTTATGGTTGGGGAATGTTTTGGCTCCTCTTTCTGTTTACCGACACCCTTGGCTAATGCCTTCTGGCGTATGTTAAGCTCATCCCGGTAATCTATCTGCTGCTCATCAGCGGCTGCCACAACCTCGCCAAAACTTGTCCTGGCAATCTCGTTGCCTGAGGCGGTCTTATCGGTTAAAGCAAGTCTTGCCATATAAGAGGCCTGCCATAGTTGGCGTATACTCTGGGCATCTCTGGGAAGCTCTAAGTATTCTGCAAAGCTGAATGCCTTAATCTCCTCACTCTTTTGATTGAGCCGGCCGGAGACCTCCTCCAGTTTCTCAATAATCTTGCTGTGTATTTCTTCTTCATTGGCTCGCACTACAAATATCAGCATTGAGCCCCGCTGGCCCTTAAGCTCATAGATATTATTATTGACTACAACCTTCTTTAACCACTCAGCGCCAAACACCTCTTTTACCTTTGCCTGCCACTCATTCAGGTATCCCTTTGCCCTTTCATTGTCCGTCTTCTCAATTAACTGCTGATAGCTATACCGGCCTTCGGAATCCTTAAAGAACGGCATTAACCCAATAAAATAGTCTTTGGCAAATAGATAACCATATTTCTGTCTATAATCCTTATTTTTCTCTACTTTCTTTCTTAACCCATCTGTGATTGCCTTTACAATCCTCTCAATATCTTTCATTTTCTGCTCTGATAATACCCCTTTATCTTTTAGCTGTGAAAATCTATCTATCATCTCCTGCACAAGAGTATCAAACCTATATTCACTCACAATAACTTTAGCATAGAGAGTAAAATAATTGCCGGGGTTCAGATTCTCAATTATAGCCTTCAATATGCTGCTTACACCTTCCTTTCTGTATCCTTCAACATCCTCCCCTGTGATAAACTTAATTCTGTTCTCTATATTATTTTCTTTCTCATATAACTTTCCACCTTCAAGCGCCAATTCTCTCTCTACCATTCTCTCAATATTTAAATCTACCAACTTCTTTGCATCAAGAATCCTATTCACCTCCTGGTCATGTTCCATTCTGCCTGGTTCTGAATCTAATCTAAACCAACTATGGATATGCTTTGCTTCATGAACGAAAATGCGGGCAAGTAAATCTATCCTCTCCTGGTCTAATAGGAGGGTTACTAAATCGTAAGGTATAAGGGCGAGTCTGCGTTTAGTATCAGCTCTGGCGAGGACAAACTTCTCCGGCGACTCATACCACAGATAATATGGCGGTGCACGAGCAGTTATGTCTGATTCTGGCATCACAAACCTGAACTCTGTTTGCTCAATTAACCTGGCTAAATTGTGTTGACCCTGGCCTCTTAGGTGTTGCGCTGACTGAATAAGCGCCTCTCTCAGCCTCTCATCTGCCTTCTTCACCCTACCTTCTTTGAATGCTCTTTCAACCGCCTCCTGGATAATAATCTCATCTTCCGGAAGAACCCCGCGGGAGATAAGCTTCTTCCCGCCTTTTCTCCTAATTCCTCCTTCTGTATCAAAACTGAGGTCAACTTTCTTACCCGTCAAATTCTCAATGCGCCTCTTAGCCCTTTGCACCCGAGCATCTCTTCTTTCTGCCTGCCGAGGATGAACAAATCCAGTTCCGGGCACACTAATATCAATATCGCTATCTTCTCTCGCTGTTCCTCTCGCCTGACTACCAAAGAGATACCCTTCACCTAAACCTTCTTCCATCAATATCTTTTTAATCTCACTGTATGTAGCAGGCCCGAGTATACTACTCCTATCTTCACCCCATCCATGGTCATCCTCCTCATCATCATCATACTCTCGATACCATTCTTCTCTTTCTCTTTCTATCACATACAATACATTTTTTGCCCTCTTTACTATTTCTTCATTTATTTTTGCCTTCTGCGATATTTTTATTATAGAGCTTGCAGCGGCTTGGCGGACATCGCTATCTTTATCCTCCAATGCCTTTATCAAGGCAGGGATAACCTCAGGGGTAACCGGGCCAATCCCGCCAAGGGCCTGGGCAGCGGATTCGCGGACATCCTCCCATTTATCCCCCAATGCCCTTATCAAGGCAGGAATAACCTCAGGGGTAACCGGACCGATTTTACCAAGGGCCCTGGCAGCGGCTTGGCGGACACGCCATTTCTCATCCTCCAATGCCTTTATCAGGGCAGGAACAGCTGGCTGGCCGATTTTACCAAGGGCCTGGGCAGCGGCTGGGCGGACACCACTATCATCCCCCAATGCCCTTATCAGAGCAGGAACTGCTGGCTGGCCGATTTCACCTAAAGCCTGGGCAGCGGCTTGGCAGACATCACTATCCCAATCCTCCAATGCCTTTATCAAGGCAGGGACTGCTTGTTTGGCAGCCGGGCCAATCCCGCCAAGGGCACTGGCAGCGGCTTGGCGGACATCGCTATACCCATCCTCCAATGCCTTTATCAGGGCAGGGACTGCTTGTTTGGCAGCCGGGCCAATCCGGCCAAGGGCATTGGCAGCGGATTCGCGGACATCGCAATCCCCCAATGCCTTTATCAAAGCAGGGACAGCTTCTTTGGCAGCCGGGCCAATCCGGCCAAGGGCATTGGCAGCGGATTCGCGGACATCGCAATCCCCCAATGCCTTTATCAAAGCAGGGACAGCTTCTTTGGCAGCCGGGCCAATCTGGCCAAGGGCATAGGCAGCGGCTTGGCGGACATATCTACTCCCATCCCCCAATGCCTTTATCAGAGCAGGAACTGCTTGTTTGGCAGCCGGGCCAATCTGGCCAAGGGCATAGGCAGCGGCTTGGCGGACACGCCAACCTCCATCCCCCAATGCCTTTATCAGGGCAGGAACTGCTTCTTGGGCAGCCGGGCCAATCTGGCCAAGGGCATAGGCAGCGGCTTGGCGGACATCGCTGTCTTCATCCCCCAATGCCTTTATCAGGGCAGGGATAACCTCAGGGGTAACCGGGCCAATCCGGCCAAGGGCATAGGCAGCGTCTCGGCGGACATCGCTATCTTCATCCTTTAAATCAGCAATATATTTCTTTGCCTTAAGTTCAGGGGTTAAGGCGCCAAGTTCCTCCAGGGCCTGGGTAGCGGCTCGGCGGACATATCTACTCCCATCCTCCAATGCCTTTATCAAGGCAGGAACTGCTGGCTGGCCGATTTTAACCAGGGCATTGGCAGCGTCTCGGCGGACATCCCATTCCTCATCCCCCAATGCCCTTATCAAGGCAGAAACAGCTTCTTGGGCAGCCGGGCCAATCTGGCCAAGGGCAGAGGCAGCGACTCGGCGGACATCGCTATCCATATCCCCCAATGCCTTTATCAGGGCAGGAACAGCTTCTTGGGCAACCGGGCCAATCCGGCCAAGGGCAGAGGCAGCGGCTTGGCGGACACGCCAACCTCCATCCTCCAATGCCTTTATCAGGGCAGGGACTGCTGGCTGGCCGATTTTAACCAGGGCATTGGCAGCGTCTCGGCGGACATCGCTATCCATATCCCCCAATGCCTTTATCAGGGCAGGAACAGCTTCTTGGGCAACCGGGCCAATCCGGCCAAGGGCAGAGGCAGCGGCTTGGCGGACACGCCAACCTCCATCCCCCAATGCCTTTATCAGGGCAGGAACAGCTTCCTGGGCAGCCGGGCCAATCTGGCCAAGGGCAGAGGCAGCGGCTTGGCGGACATCGCTGTCTTCATCCCCCAATGCCTTTATCAAGGCAGGAACTGCTGGCTGGCCGATTTTAACCAGGGCATTGGCAGCGGCTTGGCGGACATAGTTGTCTCCATACCTTAATTCAGCAATATATCTCTTTGCCTTAAGTTCAGGGGTTAAGGCGCCAAGTTCTTCCAGGGCCTGGGCAGCGGCTTGGCGGACACGCCATTTCTCATCCCCCAATGCCTTTATCAGGGCAGGAACAGCTTCTTGGGCAGCCGGGCCAATCTGGCCAAGGGCAGAGGCAGTGGCTTGGCGGACATCACTGTCTCCATACTTTAAATCAGCAATATATCTCTTTGCCTTAAGTTCAGGGGTTAAGGCGCCAAGTTCTTCCA
>CAYMKG010000003.1:0-14666 GCA_964391145.1 uncultured Planctomycetales bacterium | reverse complement strand
CTTTATCAGGGCAGGAACAGCTTCTTGGGCAGCCGGGCCAATCTGGCCAAGGGCACTGGCAGTGGCTTGGCGGACATAGCTATCTTTATCCTCCAATGCCTTTATCAAGGCAGGAATCGCAGATTTAACAAAAAGGCGGCATTTACCCAAAGCCTCGGCAGCATCCCGGCGAACCTCCCAATCCGCATCTTCTAATCTTCTTACCAACCACCATACCCTTATCCTCCTCCAAAGTAAATATCCTCCAATAGCTGCGGCCAGGATTGCCAGCGCTGCATAAACAGGATTTGATAAAAATTCCAGTGGTAAACTACCTAAAATAGCCAGCCCTCCACCTAACTTTACTGTCTGATTAGAAATGGGGGCGGTTCTATCTTTTTCACTCAATACCTTAAGAGAAGAATTAGAACCGTCCCCATTATTTGCTTTATCTTGCCCTTCCTGCACACTCTGTCCAAGTAACTGCTGATAAATCTTCAACCTCTTTTCTTCCTTTACGGTTAATCCCTTTTGTCCTTGTTTTTCTTCTAATCGGGCAATCTTTTGCTTTAATTCCTCTAAATGCCTGTTAGCAGAGTCAAACAGTTTTTGTTTGTAGTCAGTTGGGGTATCATTCTGTTGTATTCTTTCTAAATAACCTATGTATCTTACAAGGGTAGGGGTTATATCTTCAGGTAAGATGCCTTTTTCCCTAAGGGCCTGGACTCTCTTTCTTAGGGTAACTGAACTATAAGTAAGATAACCCGCTTTAGGCCTAATTTCCAACTCTTTCGTTACTGCAATCTTGGGTAAATGAGTATCAGGATGGCTTAAATATCGCTTAGAAGAGGTAATTCGTTTTAAGTCTGCAACTGTGACTTCCTCTGTTGGTTTAGCCTGTGCAGGTTTTTCTGTTTCTTCAGGAACAACCTTATCTGCCTCTTGGGTTGGTTGGGGAGCTTGCGGGGCTTGGGGTTTCTGAATAAGAAGGATTGGTGATTCAATTACCTTACCTGACTCATCGGAATATATTAGTTTAACCTTATCATACTCACCTTTTACCTTAATCTTGAGATGAATACTGGCGAATTCTATGGTTATATCTTCACTGGAAACTTTTGTTTGGTTACCCTGGCTGTCTTCTAAGATGATTTTTAATCTGCCTTGCCGCAGCCATTCTCTTAAGATAATTCCGGCTATGTCTCTATGTTCTGAGGGGATGTCTGCGGTTAGGATTATCTCTATTGTATTTGTATTCAAATCCATTGTTGCCTGAGGAGGTGCCTGAGAGTCGTGGAGGGATTCTTTTAGTATCTGATTTAGTTTGCTTTCTATTTTCAATATATCCACCTTCTCCGGCTCAAGTAGCTCTACCAATACTGCTTTATAATCCTCAGCGGCAATCTTTTCTCTTTCTCTCTCCCTGCCGTAAATATTGGTTACTCTTAGGCGGGTAGGTAAAGAGCCCTTCTCAACCGCTACCCTCTCTCTTAGCTTTCTCAATACATTTACAATATCTCTGATTGCATCATACGGTGTTTCTTCATCTATTTTGCCTGCATAGAAATCAAATGTGTTGGCTCCCCCTCTTCCCATAAGCCAGGTAAGGGTTAACAGGAAATCTTCAGGGGTTTGGAATTGCCGCAATTCAAATAAGAACCGCTCAAATTGGTAGAAATAGCGTGATTGGCTATGAGCAGCTTCAATTGCTTCTCTAAGAACGCGCATTCTCTCTTTAAACACCCGCTCATCATCGCCTGAGTGTATGTACATCTCTAACATCTTTATCCAGCCGGCAAGCCGGATTAATAGCTCTTCTTGCTGGCTATCGGATACAGTAGAGAAGACCTCATTATGAACCCTGACTATAAAGTCAAATAACTCTTTACCTTCCTCTGTAGTAAGTCGATATTCTTGCGGCAAGAAACTGTTAGGGTTAACTTCTACTGTAAAATCATCAAGTGGAGTGAAATCAAAATCTTGGCAATCAGATACTGCATTTATCAGTAGAATCTGTCTCAAGAAATATCCTAATTGTTTTACCTTAGAAGACTCCAACAATTTTTTGCCATCAAATTCAATCGGATGGCCTAAGTTAACCTCTGAGAATGGGTAGTAGGGATGGTAAGCCTGTGCTTGTAACACATCTAAAAGAATCCTGTTAAGATTCCACATATCCTCATCTTTTCTCTCATCAAGGCCTACAATTTCGCCATTAAACTGGAGTCGGTGCTTTTCTAACCAGCCTTTCACTTTGTCTTTAGCAAGCGGTGAGATGGTAGTAACTTTTCTTCCCTTCAGCTCTAAATTAGGCATATCCTCCTCATACTTTGGAGCAACAATGTATTCTTTTATTTCGTCTTTTCCTCGTTTATCATAATGGATTAATAAGGCCTTTAGAAATGCCGGGATAATACCTTCCGCCATACTCTCTACAATCCTGATAGTCTTTTCATCTTTACCGGCAATCACTGATTCTAAATCTTCGTATATTCCTTCGGCAATCTCTCTAAATTCTCTGTTCTCGTGCATCTTCTGAGTAAACTTCTCTGCCAGAACACTCCAGAATTCGCCTTGCTTTGCCTCTTTAAACGCCTCCTGCAGCAACACCCTCATTACCTGGTGAGCATAACCTAACCTGGCGCGGGATAGATAGAAGATGACGTTGTTTTGCCTGAAATTCTCTTTATCTTGAGCCAAAAGATACCCCGCAAGCCAGTAGTTAGCTGCGTCTCTGGCGATGTAAATGTTGAAAGTATCTCCAGAACGAGTTTCTAAATCCTCTGCCACAAACTTTAAGAATTCGCTTATGGCAACCAGGGCGTGGTAGAAGGTATAGGTATCCTGCGATTGATATGCCTTGTTGATAATCTTGATAAAGAATTCTAACCGCTTTTGGAGGAGATATTTTTCATAATTATCAGGTAAGTTTTGCTGGAGCTGATTAGTTTTAGTGCGTAATTCTTCTATAATTTCAGCAGGAGTTCTATACTGGATTGGTAACGCAGACAGGCCTGGTACATATGCGGAATCTATATTTTGGATAGACTCTTTAGTAACTGTAGCGGGTTGAGCGTTTCCTTCATTGGTCTTGCCTTCCTGCGGGGGAGCAAGCGGTTGGTAAGGTTTGAATTGATTATTTAAGATAGCCTTTATCTCCTCCTTCCAAACCTTTGCTTCTTTCTCTAATTCACTCACCCAGGAACAATGAATAGCATTTGCCGAGGCATAAATAGCAGTATGAGGAGTTCCCATCCGGCGGCCTTCTTGCACAGTTTTAGTTAAGAATCCGTATAAAAGTTGATAACCAATCTCTCCTCTTAAGGTATCCGGATACTCCAGGGTCTGGGCGCCGCCTACGATAATATTCAAGAAGTCCTGCTCGGTTAAATCTTCAATCTTCTGAATCTCCCACTCTTTAGTTTTCTTTAACCACTCCTTTGCTGTTTCTTCGGTGAAACCGTATTTTTTAAGTATCTCATTTCTTTTAGATTTACGCTTCAGCACAAGAACCTGGATATCTTCCCGCAGATAATACCACAAAAAGCTAAGGGCGGCGAAATGAGGGTCGTTGAATGGAGACTCTTCATCGGCATTTACTTCTTTTTCTTTGCCTTTAAGCCATTTCTCAAATTCTTCACCCTTTCTTTCGTTAACATAATTTATCGCCGTATCCACTTCTTTCTCAGCATTACCCGATACACTTTCTTTTAAACGTTCTAATCTATCCTTTATACCTGTATCACCCCATATTGTAAGCACTTCAGAAGAAGTAAGTTTTTTCCGCCTCCCTATAAGAACCTCGTAATCTTCTGCTAATTTCTCCAGAATAATCTTTCGCACAGCATAATCTAACCCGCCTAAATCCCCTCCTTTGAGCACTAAAATCCCTACTTTATTGCGGTCTTGATAATCTTTCTCTAAAGCCTTCTTCAAATTCTCGGGGAAATCTGTTGAGGTATTATATTTAGAAATTTTACCCCTCTCTTTATTATCTTTATTATTTTCAACTCTCCCCTCAGAAACACCTTTCTTTATCTTTCCTATTACCTCGCAGGTTATCCTATCTCCACCCATATGTTTACTCTGGCGCAATAATCTGCTGAGGGTATCTCTAATTTCTTTTACTTTTTGTTCAGTTTCAGCTGTCTTGCCTTCTCCATAGATAACCGCGCCCATTGAGATGCTTAAGGCAGGAATAACTGTGGAGATTCTTGCCCTTAAGGCAAACCCTTTCTCCTTAAGCAAGACCCTATTTACAGTGTGCAGGATTTTTTGTAAAGATTCCTCAGCGGTTTTGCCCTGGCGTATATCAAACATAAGGTAATACCTTGCCTTATGCTCAATTAAATCGTAATGGATTAACTCTTTAATCCGGGAAAACTGCTCAACATCAGCCAGAGAAATATTCTCTAACTCCGCGTAGGCTAAGCGCTCAATACTCCTTTCAATAACCCCCTTTCTTATACACTCAAATATCTCTTCCGCTGCTTTCTGGGTTTTTATTCCGGTAATAGTGATAATTGACTCATCGCCATAACCTTTAATCTGCCGGACCTTAATCCCTCTGTCTTTATAGTCATCGTTAATCTCGCTGATAATCTCCTCAACAATCAATCTCACCTTGCCAGCAAGCTTAAACTCTCTTCCAAAGGTATGGTGATACCGGGTGATAGAGTCAATATCCATAAACGCTGCGGCAAAATTTCGCCCAGCTTGAAGTTCTTCTTTAATAGTCTCATCTGCCTTTTCTTGAGGTAAGGGATTGGGATTCCTGCCTACAAGCGGAAGGATATCCCGTTTCCCTTCCCCCACCTCTCTGAACTTTGCTCTGTATTCTCCTGTCTCTACCGGCTCTGCGGAAAACCCTATCGCTGCTGCTTCTTCTTTGTTATCAGCACTATCTTTGATAATCAGCCGGCCGGAATCAATAAATCCCTGAAGAGCTACTAACTCCTCTTGCGCCAGGAGCTTTTCTAATTCTCTACGGGTAATACGGCTGTCTACAGCGTTATCCAGCCAGGAGAACCGAGGTTCTCTGGCAGGAATAACGAACACGACAAGATAGGGATTAGCTGAAAGCAGAGCCTTAATTTTCAGTAAGTCTTTATATGCAGACTGAGGGTTACCTAAAACAAACACTAATACCTGGAGCTTCTTGTAATCATCATTATTTCGGGTATCCTCATTTTGAGTATCAACAGATGCCTGGGAATTGGCGGTAATATTATTAACTCTCTCCTCTTCTTTTTCTAAGAACAACTTTCTTACATCAATATCAAGCTCCTTCAATAGCACAACCTCAGCAACTCGGAAGATAAGATTCTTCAGTTTTTCTTCAGTATCTATCAATTCTTTTAGGGATTTATTCTGGGAAAGAATATGCCAATTAGTAACTTCTTTTATCAGGCCAGATATTCGGTTCTTTACTTTTTCATCTCTGTTAACCTCGTTATCACCGCTCAACACATTAATCTTTGTCAAAATTTCCTCTACTATAGATTTAATAATCTGTTCCCTGCGTTCATCATTCACTGGAGAACTACTTTGTTCATTACCATCGCTCTTTCTTTCCTTTACAGGTATTCTCAACCTCTTCAACAACTTCTCAAATTCCTTTACCTCCCGGCAGGAGAAAAGATAATCAATTAGCTCATCTTCCATCTCTTTTCGGGTCCTGGATTTGGTAGCAATTACTCCGGCATCGGCAAAATATCCCAAAACATCTACTCCCTTTTCTACCTCCCCAGAAATAGGTATGGTCTTCTCAGAATCTTGCTCAAACTCTTCCTCTATGTATCCCTTAAGCTCTATGCCAATCTGAGAAAGGAAGTCACCAACAGCTGAATTCTTTAACCTGCCATAGGCATCATTTTTATCCGCAGCATATTTGAAGATGTTAACCACCAATTCATCTATACCAAACTCCTTTCTCTGGATTTCATTAATCTTTTTCTTATCAATCCTTACCGCTGCAGGCTGAGCCTGAGGTTGTGCCGATGCTTTTGGCGCTACTCCTCCGTAAACCTGCTGACCTGCCTGTTGCTGGGCTGGCGCTACCCCTCCGTAAGCAGGTTGAGCTGCTGCTTGCGCCGGAGCCGGGGCTGCGCCTCCGTAAGTAGGTTGCGCTCCTGGCTGTTGAGCAGGCGTTGCTCCTCCATAGGCCGGCTGCACGGCTGCTGCTTGGGGTGCTCCCCCGCCACCATAAGCAGGCTGGCCAGGCTGCGGTTGTGCAGGCGCTTGGCCACCATAAGCGGGCTTGCCTGCTGCTTGCGCCGGAGCCGGGGCTGCGCCACCGTAAGCTGGAGACGGAACTGGCGCTTCTGGAGCGGGAACTCCTTCTGCAGGTTTTGCTGCCCTTAATAACTCCTTCTTCCTCTCTTTCCACTGCCTCACTATCTTATATTTAGATTTATCTCTTGAGAAATCCTGGAAGAAATCCTCGATGCGCTGCATTAAATCCGGGGAAACCTTTAAATCAGGATATTGATGAATAAACCGCAAGAACCTGAATATCTGGACAAAATCTATATTCTCCCACGGCTCTCTGAGAGGATTGCCCACCGCCAACGCTTTGTTACTCAAACTTTCCAGAGTAAACAAATCATCGTAGAACACCTCATCTGTATCCAGAGAGACCCCCAACCGTGAAATCGAATCATAAATAAGGTCGGTTCTGAAAACTCCTTTCATCGCATCGAAAAGGTATAGATACCCTTGAGAGTCAATCGCTCCTAAGAGATTGATTTTCTTACCCTTAATAAAGAAGGTATTCTCATAAAGCCGCTCATCAATCTTAGCTGCCTCTTCCCGCAATTTCTTCATTACGTATCTTCGCCTGTATTCCCAATACTTAAATTTAACCAACTCCTTAAAATTATGCTCAAAGTTCCCTTCCCACTCAATTGGTTCTCTTATATCAAGTGCCTTACCTTCAAAGGCCAACTCTTTATCCTTTGCTCTCCGGCAGGCGTAAATAAAGTTCAGACACTCCTCCCTCCACTTTCTCCTCCCACGGCTACTATAAACAACTCTGTGAGCAATTTTCTTTAAATCACGATAATTCTTTTCTCTGCCACCAAATATATCCTGATAAACGTAGGAAAGAATCTCCGATTGTTCTCCAGGAGAAACTTCTATTTTAAGAAAAATATCTATATCTCCTTGGGGGTGTAACTCGTCTCTTAAAAGATAATCTCTTACCGCACCACCAAAAACTACTACATCATTTAACTCAAGGCTAAGATATTTATTTTTAATCAAATCTTTAAACTTATTGATTTTCTGTCTTAATTGTTTATCCAGAGAATCTATCTTGCTTACTTTTAGCCTTTCAGTCTTATCTAATTCTATTTTCTTTTTCTTTAACAAAGAAGATAATGTGTTGGAAATTGCAAAGGGCAACATTTTAAACCAGGGCCAGAACGAGGTTATTATCCATTTATCTCCGTATGTTCCCTTAAGGTGACCATTTCTACTAATAAATACATCAAAAGCGTATATCCCGGTTAAAAATGCTATTGAGGCTAATAAATAGGGAATGAATATTAACGGGCCAGCAATAGGCATTATGAATAATCCCATTACCCAGCCAAGAATACCCAATATTCCTATCAAACCTGCCATAGGAAAGCCTTTCTCACTAAACCTGTTAACGAACATTAATTGTTCAGTTCTCTTCATTTTATCCCATAGCTGCAATGCTGCTTCCTTTTGTGTTCTTATAAATCGATATACCTCATTTGAAGCATACCAAATGCCTTTGAAAAATTGAGGTATAAGGCAAACATACATTGGAAATGCTAATACAATGTCTTTTAACATAAACCATAAGGCAACCCAGAAATTACCCTGCTGCCTCCAGTGTCTGATGAAGTTGTTAGTATTAATTGCTTCCATCAGGATAAAACTAACGGAAACAAAGAATATAAATGGTATTAAGTAAGCGAACGCACTAAAAGGTGAAAGGAATGGCACAGCTAAAAGCAATAGCAACACGAAAGGAGAAATGAAATAATGAAGCCATAAAAATAGATGGGATAACTTCTTATCAAAACCTAACTTCTCATTATAGAAAAGCGCAAATTGGCTTCTATCCATCATAAACCTTGTTACATTGAAGGCGTATCGAGTCTCGCTTCCAACTATGGATTCGGCTAAAAGTGACGGGCGTCCCCACTCAAATGCGAACCAGTCAATCTGGGTAGATTCCCAAAGTGGCTGAGTCCTTTGCTGGGTAAGGAATGCGGCTGAGTCTTCTCCCGGTGGAGTGAAGACTGTAATGGTGGCCTCGGGCCTGCCTAAGCCTTTACCGTAAAAAGTAAGCATTCCCCTTCTTGCCCTCTGAACCTCAGAAGTCCAGGTTTCCTGAGCAATAGCATATAGCCTAGTTACGGGGAATGTGAAGTTACTGCTTGCCCAAATCTTCATCATTGGGTTGACGACGGCAACATGCGGATTTCTTCCTTGCAAAGTGGCCCAATTAAATCTCCAGATGTTTTGCCCGGGATATGTGCGCACATGAGCATCATAATTAGCTGTGATTGGATAAAATAGCCATAAGTTAGTGCCAATGTTACCGTTTTTGCCGGGGATAACCCTATCAGCCCTTTCATAATCAGAGTATAAAATCCTGTGCTCTCTAAAAGTAACTAACATAGAAGCTATTTGAGAAAGATAATTAAGGCTTACTGAAATATTTCTATAATTCTGAATAGGAAGTATAATCTTATTTAAATTTTCTTTCTCCCATCTGAGAAATTCTTCTGCCCATTGTATATCTTTTTTACCCGCAGGATTAGGAATTTCTTTTAAAATTTCTTTTGTTTGTCTGGAAAGACCTACAAACTCTTTTTTTACTACCTCCTCCATAGAAACTTCTTCTATAGCATTCATAAGGGAGTCATATTCTTGTATTTTTCCTATCGTAATTTCTCCAGAGACACTTCTTTGATAATAAACACCCCTCTGCTCCCACATAAAACTGCCTTCGTGGAATATTTGCCTAAGCTTAATTTCGACAAGCGATTGATATTTATTATACCCTTCAAGAAAATCTTTTTCTTCTTTAGATAATTCTTCCCCTCTCCTGCTCCGCTTTGACAACTCTTTATGCGCCTGATTTAAAGAAAGATACTCACCACTCGTTGCTATTTTTCTTACTGCCTTATAATATTTATAATCGCCCAATTGATGACTGACAAAAAGATGATACTCTATCCAATCCTGCTCCATCGATTCTGCCCCGCTCTTATCAGAAGGTCGCAATTCATTAAGCCAGGCCATTATTGAATCAATAATGAATTTTTTGTTCTCATCAGTTAAATTACTATTGAGTATCAATCCAGGAATATCTGTATATTCACCGATATTCCTTAAATTAGCTTCTAGTTTAAAGTCCTTTATCTTCTCTTTAATAAAATCTATCAGATGATTCCATTCGGTACGGTTGTTCCTTGCCATATAACCCAAAAGAGAGGTCATTTTCTTTTGCAAAATCTCATATATTTGTGCTTTCTTATCTTCATAGGCGGAATTCAAAACCATCTCAGAATAATATCTTAAGCTCTTACATTTATCCTGAATTACACCTGCGTCATCAATATATTCATTTTTAATAAGGTCCTTCCAAAGTTCGTTTATATCTATCTCGAGGCCAGAAAAGTCCTGTTTTGTAACCTTGGAATCAAAAGTCCCTTTAAAGGCAGAATTCATAAAGTTGTGACTAAATAGTTCATTTCCTGCAGGAAGCGCACTTCCTACAAGATTGGTTGAGGTAGGCTGCAAGGGCGCGTAAACATCGGGGACAGATTTTTTCTGACTAAGAGTAAAGAATGCTTTGTAGAGCATTTCATGACCCTTAGGAGATTCAGGGTCAATAAATCTTCCTCCTTTTTCGCCTTTTAAAGCCTTAATCCATGAATCGTATTCAGCTTTAGATAAGAGCCATCTCGTATACATAAAAGCAATTAATCTCTCCAGGTATTCAGCAACAGATTCACCCGTTGGAGTAATGGGCATATAAGTTTCCTCAATCTTCTTCAATTCTTTAAACCACTTTTCAAATAATCTTTCCCAATGAGTGGCTCTTGATTCCCATAAAAACCAAGGAATAAATGACCTAAGGCCTACTATTGATCTTGCTGTATCGCTATATACCTCTTTCTGTAATCCAATATAACTTCTGGTAGTAACCGCAAGGTGATAGAAGGAAATAATTGTAGGTAGTACCGTAAGAAGTACCAAGAAAAGGGTAATCCAGAAACCATAGCTGGCGGGGTCAATTAAAGCAACCTTCCAGAATACATGATGAACCATAAGGCCAAAGACATATACGGAGGTAGCAGTAAATATTGAACCCCAGAATAGCTTTTCCTTCGGATTCGATACCCTGCCCCAGATGACAGGTGAAAACATACCTGCCAGTGAAATAAATAGAATTCCTAAAGCTAAATATTGAGGCATAAGATACATACCCAAACCAGCTAAGCCAATAAGGGTTGCCGTAAACCCAATCTTTCTGGGCCGAGTATTTATTCCCCAATATTTCTCAACTGATAAGAGTGGCTTCAATATCCTTCCCCAGTAAAGGGTGAATAAGCCGTAACGCTTCTTAGTAGCCCTATCTGCTTTTGTTGCCTCGGGATATCTTACCTCAGATAAACTCAAGGTTACTTCTTTAAGTAACCTGCAGAAGGCTAACAAATCAGTATTGGCTAATTTCTCAATCAAATCTCCCTCATTCACATCTTCAGCAGCTTGAATTAATATATCTTTCAATTCCTCAATGTTAATTTTCTTTTCTTTAGCAGCTTTAATTAATATATCTTTCAATAAAAGATTATGTTGTATCAATAACTCAAACAAATCATACATATCTTCATCTGTGAAAATATCTATTAACTTAAAATCGGTTTCTTTCCAAGGATCTCGTTTTGTTCTATCTTCGTGTCTTTTTCTTTCCGAAGTAATAATTCTGTGGGATACCTTAACATATGTTTCTATTAATTTCTGCACTTTAGTTTTAATCTTTTCTCTTTCTATTCCTTCTTTTAATTTCTTATCAATTTGTTTTGCCAAATATAAAACCATAGGCCACATTATATTAACATTGCCAAAAGAATGAGCTTTTGTCTGGGAAGGATTCATCTGGAGAATCTTAAGCAGAATAAGTTCTCTTAAGGTCATTGCTTCGGTGGCATTATTCATCGGATAAGGATTATATTCGATGTCGCTGTTGGCGATATCTGCTTTGGCATCCTCCTCTTTTGCAGCCATTTGGGTAAGGAGGCCGGGATTGTCAAATATAAAGCGGTGCACTCCGGCAAAGACGCTTCCGAATAATAGTTCTCTGTCTCTCGGGCTAATGAATTCTCCCACTGTGCTATCCAGGACGTCATCAAATACGGGCCGGATGATTTTTTCTCTTAACAGGAATGTCACGAATTCTGTGAAGGAGTCGTAGCCTTTGGCAAACGCGATAATCTTTTTGTCGGTTAATAACTTTTTGTCTCGAATCTGCCTTAAGACTCTGACTTCTGGGGTGGGAAGTAATTTTTCAAGTCTTTCAAAATTGCCGGATTTAATCTCTGAGAGGACCCTATTTTGGGCGAGATTGATTAGATATTTATATATTGCATCCCATCTTAGCGCTCCTTGTTTTCCTTCTGTAATTTCTAAGGCCCTGGTTAAGTCTTCATTATCAACTAATCTTTCTTTTAATAGGCGCTTGATAACAATTGCGTAAGGATAGTGCTTGCCAGCCGCTTCTTCTATTTGCTGTCTTAAGGTCTTCTGAGAATCATTTCCAATCGGAGGTGCGCGCGGCATTGCCCTTGGATTCGCATTCTTATCTTCAAACCTAATTACACCTTTTTCATAAAGCTGGACTAATATATTTGCCTCTTCTTCAGTAAAACCATATGCGATTAAGTAATCCTTTATATATTGTTCGCACTCTTCCTTTTCCTGAGAAGTAATGTCTTTGCTAAAGATAATGGAGCTGATATTTTTACCAAAAACAATGGGGCCGGAAATCTGACGAAGTAGGATAATTTTCTCCGCAAGTCCTTTTGGATCCGCAGCTTTTCCTTTGTTCAAGCAGCCCTTTAATGCGCCAAAATCCATGAAGTTTAAGTTCTTTCTCTCTCTTTTTTTGTTGCTTAATCGGCTAAATATGTCCACAAGGAGCGCAAATAACCCAATGGAGCCGACAAAGGCAACAATGTACCTTGCCCAAAGAGGCAGTCTGCTTAAAATGCCTTTGTCAAGGTTAAGGAGCTGTCTTTCTGTATCAACAAAAATATTATTCTTTATCTCATCGGACAGGACATAATCGTAATCCATCTGTAGCTTGGTGCCCTGTTGCCTGATTAAGTCAAACATCTCTTCTACGTTCTCTCCGTCCTTAAAGAACCTGCCGCCGCGGAAGAATCCGAATCCTTTGCCTGCAGCAGAATTCAGAAGTCTATCTGACCAGCTGTAACCATATACATCAGTGCGGTAGAAATCTCCCTCCTTTATTGCCCAAAGCTGGTTATCCCTTATGATTCTCTGGTTGGGCTTGGCTATTGGTGTAGGAGACCTAATATCTTCATATACAAGAATATAGGTATGTCCGGATTCATCCTGATAGGTCTTAAGCTTGAATTCGCTGTATAGCCGCTCCACGCTACCATCAGTTATCTGACTGTATAATAAGTTTCGGTCTAACAAACTACTCCAATCTTGTTTTGCTGTGAGTCTGGTGATGTAAAGCGGTAGGCCTTCCTTACTGTAGAGCTTCCATTCTTCATCTACGTAGTGCTCCCAGACCACGCCGGTTTTGTAGTCATAGCCAATGAATATGCGCTTGTCTTTATATTCCTGGCCGTTTCTGTACTCGTACAATACCCTGTAGATATACTCGTTGCCGATTATCTCTGAGAACTGGGTCTCTCTGATTATCTTCTGGATCTCCGGAGCCACTACTATTTCGCCGCGGGATAAGCCAAACGGAACATTGCTGTCTCCGTTTTCAAATTTGATGAACCTCAAGGCTCCCCTGTCAAATCTGGCATAGTCTCTCTTTAAGGGGTCGCGCTGGATAATGTATCTGGTAAGCACAGGAAGCTGTAAGTTTTCGTTGTGATTAACTAACAGATACTGGTCTATGCGAGATAGGGATAAGTCGCTATCGGTTCTTATTCCTTTCTCCATAAGCTGCCTGATAAGTGATTGTGATTGTTCCAATGAGTGCTGGCTTAATAAATCCTGCGGATATAAAGTAGCCTCTGGACTCTTTAATCTGAAGATTGCTCCGATAGGAGTTAATTGGTAAGCCTCAAGGCTGTCCTGGCCCTTCCAGTTGACGTTAACGGTGATGTCGGCAAATGTATCGCTGCTTACGAACACAAGAATTCTTGCAAATGGGTCTTCTTTGATTCTGTAATTGAATTTCACGCCGCCAGAGGTTATCTGAACCTCTTCTTTGACTATATGAATCTTCCGGCCCCTTAGGCCTAAGGAGTCCACTATTTGCCTTAGGCCCTGAATCATCTTGGCCCTTATTATTTCTGATTCTGAATTCTCTAATAGTGCATTATAATTGCTTAAGTCGTCAACAAGCGCATCCAGACCTTCCTCGCTGGCATCATTAATAACCAGGCTAAATTCTCCTCTATAGAATGACTTGATATACAAGTCTTTATTCTCATCAAAGCTATATGTATTGCCTTGCTTGGTGGCTTTATAAATTAGTGCCTCGGGTATATCATCTGAACCTATGGTCTCCTTCTCAGAGATTATTCCTATCAGATAACCGCCTTCAGGAAGTTCGGATATGGCTGCTCTCTCTATGCCGACTTTATCTATTGCCCGGGCAATCTCAAACCTTTCTTGCAATGTCAACTCCTCCACTATCTTCCAATCCTGATAGCCGGATATTACATCATTGGTCTCAACTGCGTATCCCTTCTGAGGTATGGTTTCGTTGTCTATGAGATTGTATTCGGAGTCGAAGTAGTAGATGCGTTTTAACGGCTCGGTGCCGGTGTAGCCTCTCTGAGTTCTAACTTCGTCTGATAAGATAGAGGTGGTCTCCCAATAATCAACAACGGCAATTCCCTGAACAGGTACGCCGCTTACTACCTGAGACTGGATATAATACCGTAGGCTCTCGCCGTTTTCTCCAATGCCCATTATTTGAAGTTCGGTCTTGATTTCGTTGCCATCAGAATCGTAGAAAGTAATCTTGTTCTTAATTATTCTGTGAGCTGTATCGACCTCTTGTGTTGTTGACCTTGCCAATCTCCTGCCTGTGTCTATTGACTTGGTCTCGCTTGTATGTGGAATGCCGTATTCTTCATAATTGTTCCCGCATTCGTTTTTGCCTTCGTAAATGTTCTCTATCTCAATTCCGTCTATCATCTGCTTTATCAACAGCCCGCCTTTGTAGGTATTGATTTCGGAAGGGCCAAAAGGAATAAAGGTTGTGCCTTGAGGCGTCTCAATCGGAATATAATACTGTATCTCTTTAGTAACTGTGTGGGCTTCAAAATTGTATTCAACTATCCGAGAGGTATAAGGAATATTTCTGCTGGCGGCAAGACTATGAATCCAGGTTCTCTGGCCGTCCATGCCCACTTCTACGTAGCCGCCGAACGGATTGTCTTGACCTTCCAAGGCAGCGATATATTCTTCGCTACCCT
>CAYMKG010000002.1:19618-24059 GCA_964391145.1 uncultured Planctomycetales bacterium | reverse complement strand
CTTTATGATTTAATATTTATAATTTTTGCGATAATTTACCTGCCTTATCTTCTTTTTAAAAAGAAATTGCACAAGGGCTTTATTCAGCGATTGGGGTTTCTGCCGCGCAGTTTGAATTTATACCGGCCGATATGGATACACGCGGTAAGCGTAGGGGAAGCCAGGGTTGCTGAAATTTTACTCAGGCAGCTGCGCCGGGCTTATCCCGAGAAAAGCTTCGTCATTTCTACGGTTACCTCAACGGGCAACAGAATCGTTCGGTCTTTCCGTCAGGAGGGCGACTTCGTATTTTACTTCCCCCTGGATTTGAGCTTCATCGTCAGAAGGGTTATCAGGGAACTCCGTCCTTGCGCCTGCATTATCATTGAAACGGAAATCTGGCCGAATTTTATAACCTATCTTTATAAAATGAAAATACCGATGACGCTGGTCAACGCGCGTATCTCCGACCGCTCGTTCTTAGGCTACCGGATAATTAAGCCTTTGATTAAGCCGCTATTAAATAGAATAGACCTCTTTTGCGTTCAGAGTCACAGGGATGCCCGGAGATTATCTGCGTTAGGAGTAGCTTTCGATAAACTCAGAATTACGGGGAATATGAAATTTGATTTTAAGGACACCCTGGATTTTGAGAAAGATTATACCGAATTTAAGTTAAAATTGGGGATAAAATCCGAAGAAAAGCTGTTTGTTGCCGGCAGCACTCACAGACCAGAAGAAGAGATTATATTAAACGCATATAAAAAATTGCAAGATGAATTTAGCAACTTGAGACTCCTGATTGCCCCGCGGCACCCGGAGCGGTCAGCCGAAATTGAGGCTTTAATTCGTAAATCTGGCTTTACAGCGATTCGTATTAGCAAGATAAATCTATCCAGTATCCAGTATCCAGTATCCAGTATCCTTATCCTCGATACCGTCGGCAAGCTTTTATCATATTATGCTATTGCTGACATTGTCTTTGTGGGCGGCAGCCTTATTAAAAAAGGAGGCCATAACATACTGGAGCCGGCGTTCTTCCAGAAGCCGATTATCTTTGGGCCATATATGTTTAATTTCCGCGACATAAGCGATTTATTCGTAAGCAAAGAGGCAGCACGAGTTGTGCGTTCGCAGGAAGAATTATTAAGGGAAATCAGATTTTTATTAAACCATCCCTGCGAACTTAAGGCTATGGGCGAAAAGGCAAGGCAATTGGTTTTAAAAAATCAGGGGGCAACCAGGAGGAATGTAGAGTTGATTAATAATTTATTTTTAACATGAGAGAATATTTATACTCATTAGCAACTGATAAAAAAAAGGGATTTATTGCGGGTATTTTTAAGAGCTTTTTATTTACTCTTTCACTTATCTATGGAATTATTGTAAGAGTTTTATCCTTTATCTGCCGACTAAGGTCTTATCGGCTGAATTGCAGAGTCATCAGCGTAGGCAATATTACTCTGGGCGGCACGGGGAAGACCTCATTGGTGGAGATGTTGGCAATGAGGCTTAAACAAGAAGGGCATAAGGTGGCGGTTTTAACACGCGGCTATAAAAAAGTTACCAATTCCCAATTCTCAATTTCCAATTCCCAGGCCATGGGCGATGAGCCGTATATGTTAACCCGGAATTTGGGCGATATTCCGGTTATTGTCGATAAAGACAGAATCAGGGCAGCCAAATTGGCTATTCGGAGCAATGGAGCTGATGCGGTAATTTTAGACGACGGCTTTCAGCAATGGAGGATAAAGAAGGATTTGGAGATTGTAACAATCGATGCTACCAATCCGTTTGGGAATTTGCACCTTCTTCCGCGAGGAATTCTGCGCGAGCCGCTGTCTTCTTTAAAGCGCACTGATATTTTTGTTTTAACTAAGGTGAATCTTAACCCGGATACTCAAGATGTTAAAGAATTTCTAAAAGGGATTAATCCTAATGCCTTAATCGTTGAAGCAATTCATAATCCAGTAGGGTTCTACAGGCTTGGTGAGCGGCGCGACAGTCTGTTAGGCCCAGCTGAATTCAAAGGCAAAAAGGTAAGTTTGGTCTGCGGAATTGCCGACCCCCAATCTTTTGAAAATTTAATCAGCAGCTTAGGCATAGATATCGGCCTATCGTTCAGATTCCCCGACCATTATCCTTACACTAAACAGGATTTAAACAGGATTATAAGAGATTCAAGGCAAAATGGAATAGACATAATTGTTACTACCGAGAAGGATTCGGTCCGTTTTCCTCCTATTTCTATGGACTATGGACTATGGACTATGGACTGTTTTATCTTGCGCATCAAATTAGAGATACTCCAATATGAGATATTCATTAACCGAATACATTCTCTATTTTAGCGTTCGCCTCACTGCTCTATTTTTTCAGGCCTTGCCGTTAAGGTTTGCCCTGTTTATGGGTAAGGTGGTGGGAGCATTGGGCTATTATTTTGATTTTAAACATGCCGGTATTGCGTATCGTAACCTGCGAATTGCCTTAGCCGGAAAATACTCCATCCCGCAGTTGAGGTTAATCCTGAAAAAGAATTATCAGAATTTGGGAATGAATATGGTGGAGGCACTGAAGGTTCCGAAGCTAGATAAGGGTTACATTGACCGCTATATCAGGTTTAAAGGGAAAGAGAATCTGGATAATGCTTTGAAGAGTAAGAGAGGTGCTATAATTCTGGGTGCGCACTTCGGCAGCTGGGAGATTTGCTTTGCCGTGGGGGGGATTTTAGGCTATCCCGTGCACATTCTTGTCGAAGAGCAGATAAAGAACCCTATGCTGGATAGATTATTAAATCAGATGCGCCGGGCTCACGGCGTCAGCGTGCTAAAGGTAGGAGGTCAATTTCGTCGGGTCATCCGAATTTTGCAAGAAGGCAAGTTCGTAGGTATAGTAGCTGACCACGGGATAAAAGAAGGAGTGTTTGTTAATTTCTTCGGGCAAGAAGTGCGGACCTCCGCTTTAGCAGTCAGGGTTGGCATTAAATTTGACGTGCCGATATTACACGCTTACCTCCGCAGAACCGCAGGGGCTGAGCATGAACTGGTAATTTTACCGCCGCTGGAGATTAAGAGAACCGGCAATTTTAACCAGGATATAAGGGTTAATTTAGAAGCAATCAATCGGATAATAGAGGGCTACATTACGGAATATCCCGAGCAGTACCTCTGGTTTTACAAACGCTTTAAATACAGCCGCCAGCGGAATATTCTGATTTTACATGACGGCAGAGCCGGCCACGTAAGACAAATTCAGGCCGTATTGAGAATAATCTCAGAGGAGGCAAAGAAAAGAAATCTGCAAATCCAGACAAAAGAGATAGTAATAAGATTTAAAAATAGGTTTTCTTCTGTTTTGCAGTCCTTCAGCGTAATTGCTGCCGGACGTAAACAGTGCCGAGGGTGCTGTTGGTGTCTTAAGCATTTTTTAATTCCCCGGGCTTTTGAAGAATTGCGGTCTAACTTTGCCGATATAGTAATTTCCTGCGGCTCCTCGGTTGCTCCGGTAAATTTAGTTATCTCAGGCGAGAACCAGGCAAAATCCGTGGTTTTGATGCGACCAGGTCTTTTGAGCACAGGGAGATTTGACCTGGTGATTATGCCCGCTCATGATAAACCACCAAAGAGAAAGAATATTGTGGTAACTGAAGGAGCGCTTAATTTGATTAACGAGGAGTACATAAAGTCGCAAGTTTCAAGTCTCAGGCCTCAGGTTAAGATTGAAACTGATTTGGTTTTGGGATTACTATTGGGAGGAGATACGAAAGGGTTTAAGCTGACCCCGGATTTGCTAAGACCCGTTATTTCACAAGCCAAGTTATTTTTACAGAAGTACAACGGAGAGATTTTAATTACCACCTCGCGTCGGACAAGCCCTGAGGTCGAAGGTTTAATAAAGCAGGAATTCAGCAATTATAGTCGATGTAAATTACTGGTTATAGCCAACGAAAGAAACATCCCTGAGGCAGTGGGAGGAATTCTGGGTTTGAGTAAAATCGTTATCGTTTCTCCGGAAAGCATCTCAATGATTTCCGAGGCAGCCAGCTCGGCAAGATATGTAGTTGTTTTCAAGCCGCACGCTTTTATTGGCAAAAGGCATAACAGGTTCTTGGAGAATTTAGTTCGCAAGAACTATATCTATTTAGTTGACAGCTCAGGGTTGTCCGGAATTTTAGAAGAGATTATCACTCATAAGCCCGAGATTATTAGATTGAAAGATACTCTAAAGATTACGGGAGCACTGGGAAGATTGCTGTCGTGAATATCTTACAGATATTACCGGAATTAAATGTCGGAGGAGTTGAGACCGGAACGGTTGATCTGGCCGGATATCTGGTCAGCCGCGGTCATAAGAGCGTGGTTGTTTCAAACGGAGGGGCTCTGGTTGAGAAATTAGAAAGCAAGGGCTCAAAGCACTATACCCTCCCGGTGCATAAGAAATCAATTTTTACGATTCTCTGGAC
>CAYMKG010000002.1:17951-19518 GCA_964391145.1 uncultured Planctomycetales bacterium | reverse complement strand
GCCTGCCTTCGGAGCGCATCCGTTTAGTCTTTCGGGGATTGGACTTGAAAAGATTTAAATACATTCCACCCCAGAAGAGGCAATCGGATGTTTTTAATATCGGGATTATCGGGCGGATTACACCGCTTAAAGGCCATACCTATTTTCTGCGGGCAATAGCTCGGGTGAAGCGCCGCCTCAGAACTCCCGAGATCAAGGTCTGGATTATAGGAGACGCATCTTCTTCCCACCAGGCCTATAAGCACGAATTAGAGGTTTTGGTTAAAAGATTGGGGCTAACTTACTGTACCGAATTTCTGGGCTCTCAACAGGATATACCCGCGGTACTGATTGACCTTAATCTTTTGGTTTTGCCTTCGATACGACACGAGGCTTTTGGGAGGGTGGTTATTGAGGCTCAGGCAGCAGGCGTTCCGGTAATCGCAACCAGGGTGGGAGGAGTTGTTGATATTATCGACGAGAATTTAACGGGAATTTTGGTTACTCCTTGCGATGTAGAGGGATTGGCTCAGGCGATTATCAGGATTATGAAAGATAAATCCCTGGCCGGCTATTTAGCCGAGAATGCCCGCAAAAAAGTAACGCAGAAATTCACCTTAGATTTGATGGCAAAAAAGACGCTAAGCGTTTATGAAGAGGCTCTTAGCCGTTATAAAATTCTGGTTATTAAGTTGGGCGCCTTAGGCGATGTGGTTTTGATTTCTCCGAGTTTGCGTGCAATAAGAAGTAAATTCCCCCAGCCAAAATATAAAATCAGCCTTTTGATAAATAATCCTTATCAGGAGATTATGTTCAATTGTCCATATATCGATGAGCTTATTGTTTCTGACCTAAGCGACAAGGATAAAGGCATAAGGGGTC
This sequence comes from uncultured Planctomycetales bacterium, assembly GCA_964391145.1. Taxonomy (GTDB): domain Bacteria; phylum Omnitrophota; class Gorgyraeia; order Gygaellales; family JAHJCI01; genus CAYMKG01. The sequence goes on along the minus strand of CAYMKG010000002.1, from coordinate 18,657 downwards.
TTCTGAGGATTAGCCGGGAATTAAGGAAGAGGGATTTTGATTTTTCGATTGACCTGCAGAACAATCATAAAAGCCACCTGTTAGCGTTCTTGAGTTTTATACCGGCGCGCTATGGCTACAAACGGAAATTCGGATTTTTGCTTAATCACGCCCTTGCTTACGAAAAGATGTCTCAGGGCCCGGTTGATCACCAGCTGCGCTTACTTAAGATGCTGGATATAGAGGTAAAGGATTCTTATTTGGAACTCTGGCCTAGTAAGGAAGATGAAGAGTACATTGAAAAATTTTTAAATGAGCAATGGCTGGGAGTTAGTCAGATACTTGTGGGGCTGAATGTCAGCGCCAGTAAAAAATGGCGCAGTAAGAACTGGCCGCAGAGCTACATTGTCCGCCTTTGCGAGGAACTCGCTTTAAAAGATGTAAGGGTGGTGTTCACCGGGGAGCTTGAGGATTTAACCTGGGTGAAAGAGGTGGTGGATTTATTGAAAAAAGCCAAGCCTATCATTGCCTGCGGCAAGACAAGCATTAATCAGCTAGTTTCTTTAATTAAAAGATGCCGGGTTTATATCAGCCCGGACTCTGCGCCGCTACACATCGCCGCTGCTGTAAGGACTCCTTACATTGCTCTCTTCGGCCCAACCGATCCAAAGCAGCATCTCATTCCCGGGGGCAAGGGCATAGTTTTTTATAAAAATATTTCCTGCGC
>CAYMKG010000002.1:0-17851 GCA_964391145.1 uncultured Planctomycetales bacterium | reverse complement strand
AGCATCTCATTCCCGGGGGCAAGGGCATAGTTTTTTATAAAAATATTTCCTGCGCCCCTTGTTATAAACCGGTGTGCGCGAAAAAGGAGTGTATGTACGCGATTAAGCCGCGGGAGGTGTTAGAGGCGGTGAGGAAGTTGTTAGAGAATTAGAGTAGACCCCACACTTCCGTGTGGGGAAGTTACGATAAGAGGATACCCCACACTTACGTGTGGGGAATGGATACCACACGTGTAAGTGTGTGGAGTTACGATGAATATTCTAATTCTTACCAATCACCTGAACATCGGCGGAATTACCCGTTATGTCCTAAATCTAAGCTACGGATTAAAAAAGCGCGGACACAACGTTTCTGTCGGTTCTTTGCCGGGCTGGGGAGAAAAATTTCTAAGAGAAAATAGTATCGGCTTTCTGAAGCTGCCTCTTAAGACAAAATCAATATTCAGCCCTTGCTTGATTTCTGCTTATTTTATTTTAAAAAGATTCATTCGCAGAGAAGATATTGACCTTATCCACGCCCAGACCCGCATAACCCAGTTTCTGGCGTTTATTTTAAGCAAAAGGCTGAATATTGCTTATGTATCCACGTTTCATGGATTTTACCGCCCTCACCGGATGAGGAAAAAGATTCCCTGTCTGGGGGACTTAACCATTGCAATAAGTCAGGCAGTCGGCAGACACCTGATTGAGGATTTTAATCTTGAGGATAAGAACCTGCGGGTAATTTATAATTCGGTTAGCTCTGTTATGCCTTCTTGCGCAGAAGCCACCGAGGTTAAGGATTATGCTTGCCTTAAAGGGAATCCTACCCTGGGAATTATCGCAAGACTGTCTGAGGAAAAGGGGCATCTGCACCTTTTTTCGGCATTCAGGCGATTGATTAAAGATTATCCTCAGGCGCGTTTATTGGTTGTCGGTTCAGGCAAAAAAGAGAAGGAGTTCAGGGATTGGGTGGAAAGCAACGGCCTGGCCAGCCACATAATATTTTTAGGCAACGTCCCCGAGCTCAGGCCGTTATTCAAAATTATCGATATATCTGTTTTACCTTCTTCGCTGGAGGGGCTGGGATTTTCCATCCTTGAGGCTCAGGCAAACGGAGTTCCGGTTGTTGCCAGTAGCGCCGGGGGGATAAGCGAGATTGTCAAAGATAGCCAAACCGGCATTCTGGTTGAGCCGGGGGATGCCGACGGATTGTATCGAGGAATAAAGTTGCTCCTGGAAGATACTGCGCTTCGGGAAGAGATAGTTAACAACTCAAGAACGCAGGTTGAAGAAAAATTTAATTTAGACAGGATGGTTTCGCTAACCGAGTCTGTTTATAAAGAAGCGCTGGGAAAGAGAAGGGGAAAATGAGCTGGACTAGAAAACTTATTCTGGTTTCATTAATTCTGGTAGCTGTGTTTTTGGGATTCTATCTTTACATTGAGGAGCATTACTATCCCCCGATTCTAATGTATCACCAGATTGATAAGGATATTGCCAGGATAAATACTATTGCCGTCTCAGCTGATGTATTTGCCCGGCAGATGGAATTTATTAAAAGGCATAACTACAGGGTCGTATCTCTGGAGGAATTGTGCAGGATGATTAAAGAGAGAGATAGGCTGCCGCGTAATTTGCTGGCAATCACTTTTGATGACGGATATAAAAATAATTTAGCCGCGGTTAGGGTTCTTAAAAAACATAATTTTCCCGCCACAATCTTTATTGTTATCAGCTGGATCGGAAAGCCGGGGTATTTAAACAGAGAGGATTTGGATTGGATAGCCCGGAATTCTTCAGTTACTTTCGGCTCGCATACCCTCAATCACAGCTATCTGCCCGAGGTTTCAGCCGAAGAGGTTTGGCGGGAAATTTCCGGCTCAAAGCAAAAAGCAAAACAAGAATACGGTCTGGATTTATCTACTTTAGCTTATCCGGTAGGCGGATTTACTCCTGAATCGTTAACGCAGGTAAAAGAGTCCGGGTATCTATGCGCTTGCACAACCAACCGCGGCTTCTCAAAGGAGCCGAATATTTACGCCTTAAGAAGAATTAAGATAACAAACCGGGATTTGGGGATAAGGCTGTGGGGTAAGCTCACCGGATTCTATAATTTATTTAGAAAGTTAAAACCACCCTACTAAATTCGGTAGTGGTTAGGGTAACGAAGCTCGTATTGGTTAGGGTTAAGGTAACGTAAATAAAAAAACGATAAACGTAACCGAAAGACGAAACGGGCTTCGTAACCGTAACCAAATATAGGTTACAATTATTTCATTAATGCATAAAATACTGGTGGTCAGTCCGAACTGGTTAGGCGATGCGCTTTTTTCGACATCTTTAATTGCTGCTTTGAAGAGAAATTTCACCCGATCCCATCTGGCCGTGCTTTCGGTTCCGCGCGTTAAGGAGATTTTTCAGAATAACCCCAATGTGAATAAAATAATCATTTACCATGAAAAAGGTAAACACAGGAATTTGATTTCACGTCTTGGATTCATTCTCAAATTGCGCAAAGAAAGATTCGATACGGCTTTTATGCTCAGGCCTTCTTTGTCCAGGACAATTATACTTAAATACGCAGGCATTAAACAAATCGTCGGTCACGACAATACTAAAAGCGGCTGGCTGCTTACGGTTAAGGTTCCGCCGCCGGCAGAGGTTTTACACAAGGTTGATTATTTTTTAACTTTATTGGAGTCCCTTGGGTCTAAAATAAGCAATCGCAGATATGAGTTTTTCCCTTCCAATGAAGACAGGGCTTACGTAGCCGGTTTGTTTTCGGAGCAAAAGATGGATGCGAATCTTCCTTTGATTGTGATTAATCCAGGGGCTAATTGGGTTCCTAAGCGCTGGCCGCCTGAGAACTTTGCCGCCTTGATTAGGAGGATAAAAGAAAGAACCGCGGCGAATATAGCAATTACCGGAGCAGAGAAAGATAAAGATTTAGCAGAAGAGATTATCGATAAATCGCAGCAGGAGGTCTTTGATTTTGCAGGCCGGACTTCTTTGGGGCAATTAGGGGCATTGATGGAGAAGGCGGATGTGGTCATATCCGCCGATTCCGGGCCGATGCATATTGCTGCGGCAGTCGGCACAAGGGTGGTTGCCCTTTTTGGGCCGACTTCAGCTCAGATTACCGGGCCCTACCCGCTGGAAAATCACATCGTTATTCAAAAGGAAGTTGGATGTAAAGTTCCCTGTTATGATTCTGCCTGCAAAGATTATCGCTGCATGAAGGCAATCAGCGTCGGCGAAGTCGCAGAGAAGTTATTTGGATTATTAGAGAATAAAAGGCAGTTATGAGTTATTTGCGCAAAATATACCGATTCAGGAGCATAAACGAAATACTTCGGTTATTTTAAGTTATACGTCATTGCATTAAAAGTTATATTGGAGTAAAAAAGATGAAGAATCTTAAAGCAAAAATGTTCAACAAAAAGGCATCCGACTCGCGAAATAAACCCAATCAGATTATAGAAACCATAGGACTAAAATCTGGTCAGGTTATCACTGATATAGGATCGGGCGGTGGTTATTTTACATTAAGATTTGCTGAAATAGTGGGTGAAGAGGGAAAAGTTTACGCTGTAGATACAGATGAAAAACTTTTAGAATTCGTGAATAATAACGCTAAACAGAAAGGATTGAATAATATAATTACGGTATTAGCCAAAGATAAATTGGAACTACCAAAAGAAAGTTTGGATTTTGTGTTTATGCGCAATGTGACACATCATATATCAAACCGTGTTAGTTACTTTAAGGATCTGAAGAAATTTCTAAAGCCTTATGGTAAAGTAGTCATAATAGAGTATAAGAAAGGCAGACCGTTTACATTCCGTGGAATGTTTGGACATTATGTATCCAGGGAAACTATTGTTCAAGAAATGGAGGAAGCAGGGTATTTTTTGGAAAAAGAATTTGATTTTTTACCAGAACAACATTTTACAATTTATTTAAATCAACAAAAAGAGGTGTAGATGGTATGAGTATAAATCTGGCAACTATGAATATGAATAAAGGCTCAGGTCGCCACACCTGAGAAGAATTATCAGCTTTGGCATAATTCCTTCTGGCTCTAACACGAAAAAGAATAAATAGCTTAATAAGCCGATTAGAAAAAGAAATGAATGTGGAATGTGCAGACCTGACTCCTTTTCTTTTTTATTAACCTTGAAGCAAGAGGATGCGCTGAGGGTGCAGCAGGAAGTGGAGTTTGGGGGGTGAGAGGGATGGCTAAGAAGATTTTGGTGGTGGATGATGACAGGCTGGTAATTAGGTCTGTGGAGAAATATCTAAAGCTTCACGGATATAATGTAGAGGCAGTACAGTCTGGCAGAGAGGCTTTGGAAAAGGCAGAAAAATCAGATTTTGACCTGATAATCTCTGATATCAGAATGCCAGAGATGGATGGGGTTGAGACCTTAAGGAGAATTAGAGAGTTCAGTCTCCAGCGTAATAAAGAGAAGACCCCTACAATTATTATCACTGGTTATGCGGGGGGAGATGAGGTTTATCGCCAGGCAGGAGAATTGGGAATTATTGAGTGTATCTATAAGCCCTTTGAACTTGATGAATTTATTGAAGTAATCAGAAAAACTCTTGAGTTACCACCTCGATACAAAAGAATTTATCCCCGAGCTGAGGTTGGTTTTCCTGTGGAGATAATTGTCAAAGACTCTCAACCCTCTATTACTGATAAGAAGATAAGCGGTAAGACTGTAGATTTAAGTGAGGATGGCATAGGGCTTATTCTGGAAAGTTTATTACCCAGGTTTTCTGTAGTTAATATAAACATAAATTCTACTCCTCGTTACAGTCCCTTTCAAGTTGAGGCGGTAATTCTCTGGTCTAAGCCTATTTTTAAAAATGGTTATTTTCGTTGCGGTCTGCACTTCTTAAAAATAGAAGGCCGGCACCTTGCTGTCTTAAGAGAAATCCTTTCTGATTATAAACTCTTGGATAGCCGATTTATCTCCTTAACCAAGGAGATGGAAAAATTCCTTCAAGAGATAAAGGAAGATTTTGATGAATTTGATAGAGCCAATAAAGATGAACAGAAACAGAGGGAGTTTATCCAGACGACTAAAGAAGAAATCTTTGCTAAGTTGGATGATTATTTTGCCAAGAGCTGGGAAATCGTAAGAGATTTTGAGCGGGATAAATATATTGTCCACCAGAATTATTATCAACAAAAACTTCACCCTCTATTTGAAGAAATAATAGAAGTTAATAGGCATATTTATCGAAAACCACTCGGTTACCCTGGTGACTACATAACGATGAACTATATCTATGATTACAACGGTAATCACAATTATTTAGGAAATTCATCGTATGAAAAACTCATTAATCACTACACCTGCAATATCCCTATTTCTTGTTCAAATATTAAGCGCAAGGAATTTTTAAAAGAAAAAATCTTGGAGACCTTAAGAAATAAGAATAATGCAAAGGTTTTGAGTGTAGCCAGCGGTCCGGTTAAAGAGTTAATAGAATTATTAAAGGAGACAAAAATTACTAAGCTTTTGAGATTCATTTGTCTTGATTTTGAAAAAAGAGCATTGAATTATGTAAAGAGCCGGATAGATAAAATAGATGAGAAAAAGAGAGCTTTTCTTTCTATTAAGTATATTTGTAGAGATATAACGAGTATTATAAGAGATAGAGCGTTAAAGGAAAAGTTAAGAGACCAAGATTTAATCTATGCCTTTGGGATTTTTGATTATCTAAGCGACCGCATGGCTTCAAGGTTGACCAAAGAACTATATCAGTTATTAGGCAGGGGGGGTAAATTGATTATTTGCAATGCCTCCTTGGAGAATAGTAGTCACCGGGCGTATTATGAGTTGCTTGGTGAATGGAATATGGTGCATAGGACTAAAGAAGAAATGTTGTGCTGGACAGATGGACTTGAGAATGTTCGAGATATAAAATTTGAAGAACTAATGGACGAAACTAATTATTTATTTTTAGTCGTCGAGAAATCATGAATTATTTTAATCATTTTACATTTTCTTCTTTACTTACAGCAATTACTACTTTTATCTTAGGCGTATTTGTTTTGTTTAAACGAAGATTTAGGAGGTTGCTTTATATAATCTTTGCTTTGTATTCTTTTAGTATCTCGTGGTGGTGTCTCTGTGTAACAAAGTTTACATCGGATTTCCAAGATCCTTATTTAATCTGGGGTCGCCTTCTTCATCTGGGAGCGATTTTGATTCCCGCTTTCTTTATTCATTTTGTTTTTGAATTTTTGGAAGAAAAGAATAGAGTGATTATTTTTTTATGTTATTTAATAGCGGGGGTATTCTTAGGATTTAATTTCTTTACACGATTATTTATAAAAGGGATTACTAATAAAACCTTCTATAGTTATCCAACCCCAAGTATTGTTTACCCATTCTATTTTGCATTCTTTGCTATTTGTGTATTTTTTGGTCTATATAAATTATTCAGGGCATCTTTGATTACGAGTGGAGCTAGAAGAAATCAAATAAAATATTTGCTTTGGTCTTCATTGTTTGGTTACCTCGGTGGATTTAAAAACTTTATGATTCTTGTAGGATTGGAAATTTTTCCTATTTATCCTTACGGGACTTACACAATTCCAATTTATGTTTTGGCCGTTACCTACGCCATCATCAAATACCGCTTAATGGATATAAAAGTCGCCCTTACCCGTGCAGGGATATTTGCTATTGTCTATTTATTCATCTTGGGTATTCCATTTTGGATAGGGTTCAACTTTTTAGGCAAGGGTTTATGGATTCTCCCCGTTTCCATTATGGCCGTATTTGCCACTTTAGGCCCCTTTATCTATAATTACTTTCGCCGGCGGGCTGAAGATGTTATTTTAGCTGAGCAGCGGCGCTATCAAGAGGTTCTGCGTCGGCTATCTGCTACAATAACCCTGGTTAAAGACCTTGAGCGCCTGCTTATGCTTATTGTCTTGAGAGTAGCCAGGGCAGTGAAGGTTAACTTTGCCTGTATCTATCTTGCCGATGGGAGCCAAAACAAGTTTATTCAGAAAACTCCTTATACCACCGTTGGCTTTTTCCCGGATTTTCCTCATGAGGTCCCCTACAATTCAGAATTAATCTTTTATATTAGAGCAAAAGCAAAACCTATCTTTAGCGAGGAACTAAGCCCAAGCATAAAAAGGCAATTTAATCTAAAAGCGGGCCTTATTGTGCCATCTTTTGTTAGAGGCAGGCTCTTGGGATTTCTTATCTTAGGCCCAAAATCATCAGGTGCTATCTACACCCAAGAGGATGCGGCTATCTTTGGAATCTTAGCTAACCAGCTTGCCCTGGCTATTGAGAACAGTGAATTTATCAGTCAGCTTCAGAACACCCAGGCGCAACTGTTTGCTGCTGAGCGGATGGCCTCAATGGGCACAATGGCTGGAGGAATGACTCATCAGATAAATAACCGATTTCATGCAATACTTCTTGCCAGCACCGATACCATAGATACCCTAAATCTCTTTGATTTAGAACAAGCTACTAAGGAGGAAATGAAGAATGTATTTGAGCAGATTAAGCACGGCCTTAAACGTGTAAATGAAAACGCCCAGCATGGAGGAAAGATTGTTAATGACTTCTTAAATTTTGCTCAACCCGATAGGATACAGAAGCAAGCCAGGGTATTTAACCTATCCGAGCCCTTAGAGCGAGGTATTGAGATGGTAAGAATCAAGACAGCCTTTGCTCCTGAGACTATAGAAAAGGATATCCAAGATGGCCCACTTCCTATCCGGGGGGATTTTGTCTTAATTCAGGATGTCCACTTTAACCTGATTGATAATGCCATTGATGCCTTAGACAGAAGGAAGAAGGCAATAGAGAATAAAGAACTCCCCTTACCTGAAGGCGCGGCTTATAAGCCAAGGGTTATCGTCACGATGTTTAAACAGGACTCTTATATAGTTACTAAAATCCAGGACAACGGCATTGGTATGACTGAAGAGACCCTAAAAAAACTCTTTGTTCCCTTCTTTACCACCAAGGCAACCTCGGTTAAGGGTACAGGCTTAGGATTATTTGTGATTCAGAGGATTATCGAGGCTCACCAAGGCTCAATAGATGTAGAATCAGAATACGGCAAGGGCACCACCTTTACGATAAAGCTGCCTATTGCCAAGGAGGAAAACAATGGAAGCCCTTAAGATCCTGTTAATTGATGATGAGCCAGATGCAATAGAATTCCAGCAGCGCTATCTTTTGCGCCGAAACTACCAAGTCCTTACTGCCACAAATACCACCGAGGCCTTAGAAGTAATCAGAAAGGAGTCTCCAGATTTAGTCTTCTGTGATATCCGCCTTGAGACAGATACCGCAGGCCTGGATGTCTTAGAGAAAGCAAAGATAATTAAGCCGGATATAGTTGTTTATCTTATCACTGGAATTTTGGATCGAGAGATTGAAGCAGAGGGTTTACGGCTCGGCGCTAAAGAAATCTTACATAAGCCTCTATCTAACGAAGACTTAGAGGAGAAGATTAAAGAGGCGGTCTCTTAATGTCGCAAAAGTAGAACTTTTACGAGATTCAAAGGGAATTGAGTTGTGAAAAGTATTTCTTGTTGATAAATAAGTGAATAAAGGCTCAGATCTCCATACCTGAGAAGAATCATCAGCTTTGGTATAATCTCTTCTGGCTCTAACACGAAAAAAATAAATAGCTTAATAAGCCGATTAGAAAAAGAAATGAATGTGGAATGTGCAGACCTGACTCCTTTCTTTTTTATTGCTTCGCAAAAACTTCGTATATGCTGGGACCGTTAGACGACCGTCGCAAAACATTTAGTTATGCGACATTTTAGAGGAAAATTGAGTGGTGAAGAAAACAGAAAAGATAAGATATTTTGGTTGGATTAGGTAAGGAAATTACTGTAAATTTTAGCTTGACAAGGTTCATCATATGTGATACACTTAATATGGAGGTGAAAACCATGCCTACAAAGAATCCCCGCCTAAATGTGGTACTGGATCCAAGTTTGTATAAGAGCCTAGATAAATTGGCCCACCAGGAAGGTATCTCTTTATCGTTGGCAGCAAGAGACTTGATAAAAGAAGGCTTAGAAATTCATGAGGATATGTACTGGCAAAGGGTGGCCCGGGAAAGAGAAAAGACTTTCTCTTATAAGAAATCCCTGTCCCATAAGGACGTTTGGAAATAATGGCTTATCGCCTATGTTACCATCCGGATGTCGCAGAAGAAGACCTGCCTGAAATCCCTAAAAATATGCAGGAGAGGATTCGTAAGGCTATCGAAGAAAGGCTGTTAGTAGGGCCTGGGAAATATGGCGAACCATTGAGAAGAGGATTGTATGGATATCGAAAGTTGCGCGTAGGAGATTACCGGGTTATTTATAAGGTGGATAAAGAAAATATCGTTATTTTTAAAATAGGCCATAGGAAAGAAGCGTACCGTCAAGCTTATTTGCGCATAGAGAGTTAAGCAACGAGAAAGGTTAAAACTTATATGGGCAGGTTGATGGAAGATAAGGAATTCCGACGGCGATGAAAGTTAAGGAGTGGCTAGAATATTTTGGGGGAATTGGGTGAATAAATTTTTTGTTTTAACAGTGGGTTAGAAAAAATCTCTTTGAGATAGCAAGGGTTAGTTCTCCTTGAATCATTCTGTTAGAAGTTCCATTTCTAATAGGTTTCTGCGCGATTATCAGCAGATATCATAAAGACGATTTTCTTATAGTCGTCGATTTCATAAAAGAATCTATAGCCACTTATTCTATACCGCCATGTTTGGGGTTTGTAATCTACAAGTTTTTTTATATTCTTACCGAAATAGGGATTTTGTTTTAACTGAGGATAGACGTAACTAGTGAGTTTTGTTTTTATCCGCTCTTGCTGGCCACTAAAGTCTTGATTAAGATCTCTTTGGAATTGTTTTGTTTCAAAGATTCTGAACTTATCCAACGAACTTCCCCTTCATTTTTTTAGCGTCGCGATGTCCTGCTTTAAGTTTCTCTAACAACCTTTTATCTGACCTAATCTGGGCCATCTCTATAGGGTCTACGTAATAAGATTCTTCTATCTCTTTCAGAATCTCGGTTGTAATAAAGTTGGAGATGGGGCGATGCTCAATTTCAGCTGCAGCTTTTATCTTTTTGTATTCTTCTTCTGATAATCTTAACGTTATTACCTTAGACATCTTGAATCCCTCCCTTTTATTCTTTTATATTCAATTATATTCTAACATATTCTCAGTTATTTGTCAAGGGTTATTTCTTCTCTTTCTTTTCTTAAAAAATATTCTATGGGAATTTTTTGTTTTGCAAGGATTGTTTTCCTCTATCGGAAAAATTTGATTTTACCCAAGACGCAAACCTGGTTATTGATAAATAGGATTAATTATGATATAAACAAAGATTGGCAGATGGGTGCCGAATACAGACAGCTTACCTAAAAGCAGGCTGAAGATGTAAAACAGGGCGCCTTAGTTGAGGTATTCCGAAACATCGATGATTTTATTCAAGTGGGCGCAGGATATAACTTCACTGATTTCAAAAAGAATTTGGCAGTCAATTTTAAGAACTCGTTATTCTAAAGGATGCACACAGATAGATGGAAGAAATACGAAGAACACCGCTAAACCGCAAAAATTCTTTGCGCTTTTGCGGTAGTTTGGCGTCTTTGCGGTGTTAAGAATGGGTGGAAATTGTTGTTTTTCTAGTTGTTAAATTACCTAATTATAATTAAAATTTAACAATGGTTAAAAAGATTCTTTTTTTTACTTTGAGTAATTTCGGAGACGTCATTTTGACTCTTCCGGTTCTGGATGTCTTGCGCAAGATGTATCCCCAGGCTGAGATAACTGTAATGGTCGGAGCCCGCCCGTCTGAAATTTTTAAAAATAATCCTTACATAAACAACCTGATAATTTATGATAAGTATGCTCCGCTAAGAGAAAAAATCCGGTTATTCTTTCAACTTAAAAAACAGAACTTCGACGTTGTGATTGACCTGCGTAATACTCTGTACGGAGCATTGCTGCCGGCCCGATTTAAAACCTCGCCCTTTTTGCGAGTACCCCGGCATATCCGGCATATGAAGGAGCAAAACCTTTACAGACTTAAAAAGGCATTACGCTACCGGGAGCCTATCAGCCAGATAGAAACAAAATCCCTTTTTATCAGCCAGGAAGATAAAAATTACGTCAATAGCCTTCTTCAGAAAAATAAAATAAGCAGTGCCGATAAGATTATCATCGTAAGCCCGGCTGCCGGAAGAAAAACGTGGGGTAGGGAGAAGTTTATTCAACTCTGCAGGAGTTTGTCCAATAAATATATCGTGATACTCATTGGCAGAAAAGTAGATAAAGAACTTACTCAAAATATTTATCACGGCTGTATTAGCTCAGCAGGGGAAAGTATCGTTAGCGGCAGAAGCAAAATCTTTGATTTTGCCGGATTAACAAATTTAGCTCAACTCGCTTTCCTTCTAAAACTGTCTTCTTTAGTAGTTGTGTGCGATACAGGGGTTCTGCATTTAGCCAGCTACCTGAATATTCCCATTGTTGGGTTATTCGGCCCCAGTGATGAACAGAGATACGGACCCTGGTCAGATAAATTTAAGGTGGTAGCTGCACGGATTGACTGCCGGCCCTGCAAGAGTTCTGAGTGTAAATTTGATACCGTTGAATGCATGCAAAAAATCGAAGTAAGTCAGATACTGGATATCATCCCGCATCTTCTATAAAATAGTGTAGGATTAGGCAGAAGGTGCGGGATATCATTGACGCCCTGCTAAAATCGTGCTAAAATTAGTGAAATCATAACTTAGCCAGCGACAGCGAAGCTAAGTTATGTGGTTGAACTTACCCCACACCTTTAAATATTTAGAGTATTTAAAAAATTGTTCTTAAATCCCATTGAACTGCGCACCTTTCTACTGCGAAGAGACACTTTGTTGCAAAAAGGTGCGGGATGAATACTAATTCTGGCGCAAGCGGTTATTGAGAAAATAAAGGAATGAGAAACTTAAGAAAAATTATCAGAAAATTTCCCCGGGCAAGAATATTGGTTTTGGGCGACCTAATCTTAGACGAATATATCTGGGGTAATGTTCAAAGGATTTCTCCAGAAGCGCCCGTGCCGGTGGTGTGGGCAAAGAAGCGTTCTTATGTACTTGGTGGCGCAGCCAATGTGGCAAATAATATCAGGGGTTTGGGCGCCGGAGTCTCTGTTTGCGGAGTGGCAGGCAAAGATAAAAATGCGGAAATCCTATTATCTGAATTAAAAAAGCAGGGTATACGGCGAGAAGGGGTGTTGTTGGTAAATAAGAGACACACCACAGTAAAGACCCGGATTATTGCCGGCCATCAGCAGGTGGTAAGATTAGACTGGGAGCATACCGAGCCCTTAACCGACAGGATTAATGCCAGATTGTACGATTACATCTACAATAATATCGGTAAATTCCACGCTATAATAATTGAGGATTATGGCAAGGGCGTAATAAATCGCTGGTTGACAAAAAGGGTGATTGAATTAGCCAGGCAGAGAGGAAAGATAATAACCGTTGACCCAAAAGAAGAGCATTTTCAGTATTATGCCGGGACGACCTGCATTACGCCTAACCGCAAAGAGGCAGAGAGTGCGGTCAGATACCTCAAGATGCAAGATACCACAAATGCATTTAAAGTAAATACAGATAGATTGCTAAGCAATAAAGACTTGAATCGCGCGGGCAGGGAGTTATCGAAATACCTTAAATTAAATACACTTCTTATTACATTAGGCGAAGAAGGGATGCGGCTATTTGAAGGCAGCCGCATTACTCATATTCCTACTCAGGCCCAGGAGGTATTTGACGTTTCCGGAGCCGGCGATACGGTTATTGCTGCTTTTACACTGAGCTTGAGTTGCGGAGCCACCAAATTGGAAGCCGCGCACATTGCTAATTTTGCTGCAGGCATTGTAGTCAGCAAGATCGGAACCGCCACTGTCTCAAGAGAGGAATTGCTAAAAAGCATAAAAGCGAGGGATATATGGAAGCAATCGGAGTAATACCGGCGAGGTACAGCTCAACCCGTTTTGAAGGTAAGGTTTTAGCCGATATCTTTGGCAAGTCTATGATTCAACATGTCTGGGAGAGGGCAAAGAAAGCATTGCTTCTTGACGATGTTATTATCGCCTGCGACGATGAGCGGGTTTTTTCCGTAGCTCGTGATTTCGGCGCTAATTGCGTGATGACCGCAAAAGGCCACCATTCAGGCAGTGACAGGATTACCGAAGTAGTCAGTCCCGTTGAGGTCAGGGTAGTGGTTAATATCCAGGCGGATGAGCCCTTGATTGAGACCGTTATGATTGACAGCCTCGTGGAGGCGCTGCTGAGGGATAAGACTATTTATATGGCAACTATGGTAAAACAGATTGAGAATACCAAAGAAATTAACGATCCCAATGTAGTTAAGGTGGTTATAGATAAAAATAATTATGCTCTGTATTTTTCACGCGCACCGATTCCTTACCGGGCAAAAGACGCTGAAGTCACGCCGGTTTACTATAAGCATATCGGCCTCTATGCTTACACCAAAGACTTCCTTTTCACCTATAAAAACATCCCCAGCTCTGGTCTTGAGCAGGCGGAGAAGTTAGAGCAGTTGCGTGTTCTGGAGGAGGGTTTTCGCATAAAGGTAATTGAGACAAAGTTTGACACCGTCGGCGTGGACACGCCGCAAGACCTTGAGAGAATTAAGGCGCGTCTGAACAGAGAGGAAGATGACCAGGCAGGTTAAAGTAGGAGACATTAAAATCGGCAGAGGCAATCCTTTGATTCTAATCGCCGGGCCCTGCGTTATCGAATCCGAAGAGCTCTGCTTTTTGGTGGCAAAAAGAATAAAAGGAATTTGTCAGAGGTTGAATATCCCGTTTATTTTTAAGTCGAGTTACGATAAGGCAAATCGTACCTCAATCGATACTTTTCGCGGGCCGGGGTTAAAAAAGGGGCTGCGGGTCTTAGCAAAGCTAAAGCGCAGACTTAATATTCCCGTGCTTTCCGATGTTCATTGCAGAGAAGAGGTCCGGGAAGCAGCCAGGGTTTTGGATATTATTCAGATTCCCGCCTTTTTATGCCGGCAGACCGACCTCCTGATTGCCGCAGCAAGGACAGGTAAGGTGGTAAACATTAAGAAAGGCCAGTTTCTGGCTCCCTGGGACATTTTGGCTGCCATTAAGAAAGTAGAATCAGCAGGCAATAAGCGCATTTTAATTACCGAGCGAGGAGTGAGTTTCGGCTATAATAATCTGGTTTCTGATTTTCGTGCTTTAGCGATAATGCGTGATTTGGGCTATCCGGTAATTTACGATGCCACGCACAGTGTGCAGCTGCCTTCGGGTTTAGGTAAATCTTCGGGAGGTCAGAGCAGGTTTGTCCCCGGGCTCTGTCGCGCAGCAGTTGCCTTTGGCTGCGACGGGCTGTTTATCGAGGTTCATACCAATCCGGATAAGGCACTCTGCGACGGGCCGAATATGATTGACTTAAGACAATTGGAAGGATTACTTAAACAGGTAAAAAAGATAGAAGAGGCGCTGGGATGAATCCTATAAAAAGGGCAAGAGAGGTTCTGGATATTGAAGCAAGCGCAATTAAGGATTTAGAAGCAAAGCTTGATAAGAATTTCAAGGTGGCAATTGATTTAATCCGGTCAGCAAAAGGCAGGGTAGTGGTAAGTGGAATGGGCAAGGCAGGAATTATCGCACAAAAATTCTCCGCCACTCTTTCATCCACAGGCACGCCCAGCCTGTTTCTCCATTCAGCCGAAGCCATTCACGGAGATTTGGGCCGGGTAACCGCTGATGATGTGGTAGTCATACTTTCTAACAGTGGTGAAACGGAGGAAATTAAAAAGCTCCTGCCTATTTTGAAGAAAATCGGAAGCAAGATTGTCGCTTTAACCGGAAATATCAAGTCTTCCTTAGCTCGGTTCAGCGATATTACCTTGAATGTTTCGGTTAAAAAAGAAGCTTGCCCTCTGGGTTTAGCTCCCACTGCTTCTACAACAGCAATGCTGGCAATGTGCGATGCCCTCTCTGTTTGCCTTTTAGAGCTGAAGAACTTTAAAGAAAGAGATTTTGCATTTTTTCATCCGGGCGGCTCTTTAGGTAGACGGCTGTTGCTTAAGGTCGAAGATATTATGCGCACCGGCAAAGCCAATCCCATAGTTCATGAGAGTGAGACGGTATCCTCCGTGCTCCTAAAGATAACCCGGGCGCGTGCCGGATGTGCAACAGTCGTGGACAAGAAAGGGAGGCTAAAGGGGATATTTACCGACGGAGACCTGCGCCGACATATAGAGATTGACCGCGATTTGCCCCGGCGCAAGATTGTAGCTGTTATGACCAGGAATCCCGCTGCTATTAACAAAGACCGTCTCGCTGCCGAGGCGATGCACATATTAGAAGAGAAGAAGATTGACGAAGTACCTGTTATAGACAATCGCGGTAAGGTAGTTGGGCTCCTTGATGTGCAGGATTTGCTGAAGGCAGGGTTGGTTTGAATTGCTATACTGCTATATAGCTATATTGTTATATTGTTAGGTGGAACGGTGTGGATAATTTCGGTATGGTTTAAGGCGAACCCCGATGAAAAAACGCAAAACTGAGATAAGCTTATTAAATAAAAAGAGGTTTGAGGTCTGGGAAAGAGAAGAGAAGTCAGCCTTAAGAAAGATGTCTATCAAAGAGAGTATAAGGACTATGGAAAGTTTGCTTGATTCAGGATTAATTGATGAATTTAAAAGAATTCAAAAGGAGTTGGGTACGGAAGAATGCCAGAAAGGGTAGAATTTCGAGAATATTTTAAGGCTTCAATTGATTTGATTAATGCTTCCAATGTTGACTATCTTATTATCGGTGGAATTGCAGTAGGTGTGTGGGGCGTTCCTCGTGTTACAGAGGATTTGGATTTAATGATTTTTATATCGAAAAAGGATGTAAAGGTTATACTTAAAAATGCTAAAGATTTGAGTTTTGAATTTGATGAAAAAAAAGTTATTGAGCAGGCAAAACTGGTAGGTGTATTTAAAATTTTTTATAAACATTTTCACTTAGATTTTCTAATCTCTTCTCTCGAATTTGAAAAAAATGCTCTTAAAAGGAAACAAAAAGTAAAAATATTTGATAGAGAAGTTTTTGTCCCTTCGAAAGAAGATATATTACTTTTAAAAATAATTCCTGGTCGGTCAAAGGATTTACTCGACGCAGAAGGAATCGTCGAGAGACACAAAGGGAAATTGAATTTAAGGTATCTTGAAACCTGGGCGCAGTGGCTTTCTGATAAAGCACAGGATATGCGGATTTATAATGAATTGCAGAGACTTCTTGATTTGTGAAAAGATATGGAAGAATATATAGTCAAAAAGGCAAAGAAGGTTAAATTGTTGTTGTTGGATGTAGATGGTGTTTTGACTGACGGACGGATAATTTACGATTCCAAAGGACGCGATTCCAAGTTCTTTAACGTCCACGACGGTTTAGGCGTATATCTGCTCAAGAAAGCTGACATATCCACGGTCCTAATAACAGCAAAAGGCTCCCGCTCAATAAAGCCGCGCGCCCGGGACATGCGGGTTGCCCAGATTCTTGCCGATGTCTCTCCGAAGAGCTCGGTCTTTGATAAGATATTAAAAAGGTATCGCGTCAATCCCGAAGAGGTATGCTTTGTCGGCGACGACCTGGTGGATTTGTGCTTGATGAAGAAGGTTGGTCTGGCTATTGCGGTATTGAATGCCTGCCCGGAAGTAAAGAATGCCGCTCATTACATCACTCAGAGAGAGGGCGGAAGGGGCGCGGTAAGAGAGGTTTGCGAATTAATCCTAAGATCCCAGGGCAAATGGCAGGAGATAATCCAGTCATATCAATCCTGATTTTTTTGATTATCTTCCTGTCCGGAAATCTATGCGAAGCGGTATCCGCAGAGCTACAGCAAACGATTAACGAATTTCATCTGTCCGGGTTTTCGGATAAAGGGGAGAAAACCTGGGAGATTTCCAGTAAATCCGCGGATATTTTTTCGAAGCAGATAAAACTAACTGACATAGTAGGCAAAATCTATGGGCAGGAGGAGATTGTTTTGACCGCCGAGAAAGGAAATTTTGACAGAGCCCAGAACAAGGTTCATTTGGAAAAGAACGTGGTTATTGCTACCGAGTCAGGAGCTAAATTAACCACGGATTACCTGAATTGGGATAATCAGACCTCATTAGTCACCACAGATGCAGCGGTGGATATCAAGAAGGACAATGTAGTCACTACCGGAGTTGGGATAAAGGGAGACGTTGAGCTCAGGACCGTAGATTTAAAAAGAGACGTTAAGGTCGAAATTGACAACCAGAAGAAGAAGATTGTTATTACTTGCAACGGTCCTCTTAGTATAAACTACACTGATAATATTGCCGTGTTTAAAAAAGATGTTTTTGTTGACGACGGAGAATCTCAAATGTGCGCTGATTTAATGGAGGTGTATTTTCAGGCGGCATCTTCGGTTAATAAAGGAGAGCCTTTCTCCGGGAGAATAAGAAAAATCATCGCCAGAGGCAATATTAAGATTGTGAGGGGAGAGAATATCAGTTTGGCAGATGAGGCCGTATATGATGCCAATAATAAAACCATAACTTTAACCGGAAGGCCGAAATTAATTATTTACTCTATGGAGAAAAAAAATGCATCTACTGGAAACTAGGAACCTGTATAAATCTTACGACGGGCGCCAGGTGGTTTGTGGGGTAAATCTTTTGGTCAAAAGAGGTGAGATTGTCGGGCTCCTCGGACCCAACGGCGCAGGTAAAACCACCACCTTTTATATGATTGTAGGGATTATTCATCCTAATCAAGGCCGGA
>CAYMKG010000001.1:10686-24138 GCA_964391145.1 uncultured Planctomycetales bacterium | reverse complement strand
CAAAAATTCCGGAAGAAATGAGGTCAGAACTATTTTTGAGAAAATGATTAATCTTATCTTCATTCATGGAGTAAATTATCAGACAACAGGGTATAGTAACTGGCTTTTTAAGCAGATAAAGGTCTGCTATAGAATTCACTTAAAGCAAAAAGGGCTAAAGGCAAAAGAGATAGAAGATAGGCTGGCGCAGTTGGTTCAAAAGGAGTTTCTCTGGGCAGATGTGACTACGAATTTGACGAATCGCTATCTTGACCTGGAATATGAGCTGTTTGGAAAGAAAAAAGGGCTCTGGAATTGGGTGACCAGAAGGGTTGACCCTTTAGCACTGCAGATTATGTATTATATTAAAGACAAGGGAGACAAGCAAAGCGGGGTGATGAGCATATTAAAGAGAATAGATGATAGTTTTCATTCTGCCTCTCAAACGTCTAAGGATATGGTGATTGTGGCTCATTCATTAGGAAGTGTTATAGCGTTTGACTATATCTTTGGTTTCCGAAAATACTACCTTGACCCAGTCTGCAATGTACTCTCCTTCATCACAATGGGCTCACCTATTCCTATCTTTACAAGTGCAATGGGTCACGTTGACTCAGAGCTTAAGCTGCCTGCCAATGTAAAGAGCTGGTACAATATCTTTGATAAAGACGATGGCATTGCCAGGCGCTGCAAGCCATTTTTTCAGAATATTCCGCTCCAAGATATCAAAGTAAAAACCGGCATTTTCCCAATAAGCGCGCATATTAATTACTGGAGAAATAAACAGACAGCATCTGTTATTGCCAGAATCTTAAGTAAATTATTGACGTAAGTCACATAAAATAAGATGAAAAAAGCTGAAAATTCGGTCGCTTCTAATTTTTGAAAAATAGAAACGTCTCAGGTTTCCGAATAACGCTAAACGCTACCCGCTATACGCTAAACGCTAATAAACATGGAAAAAGTAAGGTATGAGGTAGATCCGCATAATAGACTCGTTATCAAGAAAACCGGCAAGAAAGCAAAGCTTCCTCGATTCAGAAGAGTTTTAGATGGACGCTTCAAGGTTGCTAAGGATAATACGTTAACCTACCACATAAAAGCCCCTGTTCCCGAAGACATAAAGGCTCCTTACCAAGTTAAGTTAAGAGGTAAATGGTCCTTAACCAAAAACCACGACCTTAGACTTACCCTGGATAAATGGAGAAGACAGACATTTGGCGACCAATTGACCCTCCAAGGTGATATCATAGATGTTAAGAAAAACTCATTATTATTTGCGCTTACCACAAGGACAAAGGATGGCGCTCAATCAATTTATGCCCTTAAACTTCAAGGCTCCTGGCAAGCAGATAAAAATAATCGACTTACCTTTAGAGTTAAAAAAGGAAAAGGCGAATATGATATCTTAGCCTTTGACGGCGCATGGGAGATTGGTAAAAACTACCAGGTCGTATATAAATATGAGAAAACGCAGCTTATAACAAAACAGAAGAAGATTCACACCCTAATCTTCAAAGGCCACTGGGACATAAAAGATAAGGCAAGGATATCATACGTAATAGATAGAAATACCAACTCTGTCTTTAATTTTAAAACCAGTCTTGGCATATTCAAAGATGATTATATAAAATACGAGCTAGGTATAGGACTTTCGCGTGAACCAAAGTCGATAAAACGAACGATCACCCTCTTTGGGACTTGGAAAATAAAGAAAAATGTAGGATTAATATTTGAAGTAGAGTATGAGAACAAAAAGATTCACACCATCGTCTTCGGCGCAAAGGCAAAACTGACAGCTAAGGACACAATATTATTTAAGCTAAGAAATAATCTAAATAGAAAAATAGGTGCAGAGCTAAAGTTATCCCATAAAATCCTAAAAGGAGACGGCCAAGCCTTCCTACGCCTTCTTAAATCAAGGCGAGAGTTTGCTGTTTTAGCGGGTGCTGGGTGGTGGGGATGGTAGGAGATAAACAACACACTTACGGGAAAGTATACCGCATTTATAATTATGAAAATGTATCGACGGATTTTATCGATTAAGTTCATTCTATTTGTTTTAATATTTTTCTCATTTTCCAGTGTATTTGCTGAGGATGATTTCCGTGATTCAGATAACCCTTTTGGTGTATTGGAATTTTTGATATGGAATCATCCCTGGAATACCTATCATTATGATAGCTTAGAAAAGGTAGAGCGAGCAGTAGTGATGATGAAAGAAGCGGGAGTAGGGTTTGTGCGCATGGATTTTCTTTGGTATGACCTTGAGCCAGAACCCGGTGTTTTTGAATTTAAGCGTTATGACAGAATTGTAGATGTTTTACAGAAAAACGATATTAGAATATTAGGGATTTTAGAATATAATCCTGCTTGGCACGATGGGCCCTGGAATGAGGCTCCGGACTTTGATCTTTATGAAAAATTTGTTTCTCGTGTAGTAAATCACTTTAAAGACAGAGTTAAATATTGGGAAATTTGGAACGAACCGGATGAGGAGACATATTGGATTCCACAGGATGAAATGAAGACGTATACAGAATTGCTCAAAAGAATTTATCCTGTTATTAAGAAAATAGATCCTACATGTAAGGTTCTTATGGGTGGTGTATCTCGTATGCCCAATATTTCTTTGAAGAGAATTTATCAAAATGGGGGCAGGGATTATTTCGATATTGTAAATATTCATCCTTTTGTAGACCCGTTAGCTACCAATGCAATTAAAATTGTAAAGGGTATATATACTAGCGTTTGTAAAGTGATGCGCAAATACGGGGATGAGAATAAGAGAATATGGTTTACAGAATTGGGTTGCCCGGGGGTTAAAGAAGTTGGTCCAGAGAATAATTGGTGGCAGGGTATCAGTCCAACAGAGGAACAGCAAGCAGCTTGGGTTAAGCAGATTTATACAGAGTGTCTTAACTGGGAGGGCGTGGATAAAGTTTTCTGGGCATTTTTTAGAGATACGAATAACCATTTTAAAACAGGCGTTGATTATTTCGGCCTTATAAGAAATGATTTTACACAAAAGTCGGCTTATAAGGCATATAAGGAAATTTCCAAAAAAGTGCTAGCAAGTACTTTCTGAGGCAACGGGGGAAATGTCCCTTTTTTAATCCACACCTAACCTAAATCCCTACAAAACAAAAAACGTCTTGAATAGAGTACCATTACGAAGTATAATATCACCTCTCCCTTGTTCTCCTTTGATGCTTCACTACGTCCAGTACCAGCTTTGAGGAAGATAAAGAAGGACGCTAGTTTCTTGTTCGATAGGCAAAATTTGCCCCTACCAAAATTTGCCTTTTTGCTGGCGGCGTCTTGTTACGGCTCGGCATCCTTGACACATTCGGCGACAAGCCCCAATGCTTGCTTCGTCCTTCGTTTCACTCAAGACTCGATGACAATTCTGAACGGGATCCTTCGCTTAGGTTCGTCCTGAGGAACGAAGTGACGAAGGACGAAGTGAAGAATCTCGCACTGAGTGCGTAGCACGAAGTGCCATCGGGGTATATGAATGTGTTGACATGTTTCCCCAAAGAAGTAATATATACTCCCCTAATAGTTCGGCTGTTTTGAACAATGGGTATTATATAAGTGGTAAAAAAATGCGTAGGCGAAAACAAGAAGAAGAGAGATTTGTCGATGTGTGTGCGGCTATGCAGGGAAATTTGGTTTTTTCTGACCCTGTAAATTTACAGATAAGTGGAAAATTTGAAGGCAACTTAACTATTAAAGGGAATCTTATTATTGGCAAGGATGCCGAGGTAAAAGCTGATATTGTGGGAGAAAATATAATTATCGCGGGAAGTATCAAAGGTAAAATCAAAGCATCCCTGATGCTTAAACTTGCTTCTACTGCTCAAGTTACTGCCGATATTGAGGCGCCTAAAGTTTGTATTGAAGAAGGAGCGATTTTCAATGGTAAATGCAAGATGTTTCAACAGAAGTTGTCTGTCGCTGAGTTGTCTGAATATCTTTCTATCGAAGAAGGAAAAATCAGGGAGTGGGTTGATAATGGAAGAATTCCTGTTGAGCGAGAAGGGAAGAAACTATTGTTTGATCCTAAAGAAGTCGGCGCTTGGATTAGCCAGAAGGAGGTGCAATGAAAAAGATAAAAATAGCAATAATCGGAATTGGGAATTGTGCAAGTTCATTAATACAAGGAATCTATTGCTACAAAGACAAAGGCTCTAAAGATGCCATAGGTTTAATGAATTGGGATATCAGCGGCTACAAACCTTATGATGTAGAGGTTGTGGTTGCTATTGATATAGATAAGAGGAAAGTAGGGAAAGATGTAGGTGAAGCTATTTTTGCCAAGCCCAATTGCACAACCGTGTTTTATAAGGATACCCCCAAGACGGGGGTTAATGTTGTTATGGGTAAAGTGCTAGATGGCATTGGCCAGCATATGAAAGAATTTCCCGAGGATCAAACCTTTATGATTTCAGAGGCGAAAGAAGCAGATATAGTTGATGTTTTAACCAAGAGCGGAGCAGAAATTGCTTTAAATTACCTCCCCGTCGGTTCAAAGGAAGCAACGATGTTCTATGTGAACTGCTGCTTAGAGGCCAAGGTCGCCTTTATAAACTGCGTTCCCGTGTTTATCGCCAGTAGAAAAGAGTTTGCCGAGAGATTTAAACAAAAGAATCTCCCCATAATAGGAGATGATATAAAGGCACAGATTGGAGCCACGATTACTCATAGAACACTCGCTAAGTTATTCGCTGATAGAGGCGTTAAATTAGACAGGACATATCAATTAAATACGGGTGGTAATACAGACTTTTTGAATATGTTAGCCCAGGAGAGACTGAAATCAAAAAAAATCTCCAAAACAGAAGCAGTTCAATCGGTGTTAAATAAACCATTAGAACCCAAGAATATTCATATTGGTCCGTCTGACTATGTGCCCTGGCAGAAAGATAATAAAGTCTGTTTCTTAAGAATGGAAGGAAGAGTTTTTGGCGATGTCCCTATGAATTTAGAGCTAAGGTTGAGTGTAGAAGACTCACCAAATTCTGCTGGTTGTGCTATAGATGCTATCAGGTGTTGCAAGCTGGCCTTAGATAGAGGAATAGGAGGTATTCTTAGCTCAATTTCTGCATACACTATGAAACATCCTCCACAGCAATTTCCTGACAATAAAGCCAAAGATATGGTGAGGGAGTTTATACAAGGAAAGCGCCGAAGTTAAAATGAAAGCTCTAATAATCGCCGCAGGAGAAGGTAGTAGACTCGGAAGTCTAACCAAAGATGAGCCCAAGCCCTTAATTAAACTTTTGGGTTTGTCTTTGATAGAAAGAGTAATCTTGACCGCAAGAGAAGCGGGCATTGTCGAATTTATAATAGTTACAGGTTTTATGGGGGAGAAACTAAAAGAGAAATTAGGCAATGGAGATAATTATGGAGTAAACATAACTTATATTGAAAATAAAGAGTGGCAAGGAGGAAATGGAACTTCGGTTTTGGCAGCTAAAAGAGCGTTGAATGAAGATTTTGTTTTGCTGATGGCAGACCATATATTTGAAGCTAAGATATTAAATGGGCTGAAAGAAGTAAAACTGAAAAATAAGGAATGTCTTCTAGCAATTGATAAGACACCAAAAGAGTATATTGATTTAGACGATGCAACTAAAGTCAATGTAGAAAATGGCAGAATAATGGATATCGGTAAAAAAATAGAGAATCATAGCGGCCTTGATTGCGGCATATTTCTATTATCGCCATCCATTTTTGAAGCGTTAAAGAAGAGTATCAAAGAAGGAAACCAAGCTCTATCTGGGGGAATAAGGATTTTAGCAAGAAACAAAATGATGAAATGCTTTGATATCAGAGATGCTTTTTGGTTTGATATTGATACAAAAAGTAGTTACAAAAAGGCTGAGAAAATATTACTTAAACAATTAATAAAACCCAGGGATGGCCCGGTATCAAGATTTCTGAATAGGCCAGTTTCACTAAGAATTTCAAAGCTCTTGGTAAAGACTAAAGTAAGACCTAACTTAATCTCGTTCGCAAGTTTCCTCATCTGTGTATTCTCAGCCTTCTTTTTTAGTAGGGGCAATTATTTTTCTCTTGTAATTGGTGGACTTTTGGCACAATTCTCTTCCATTGTGGACGGCTGTGACGGTGAAGTAGCGAGGCTAAAATTTCAAGAGTCAGATTATGGAGCTTGGTTTGATGCTGTTCTTGATAGATATGCCGATGCCTTTCTTCTTTTCGGTCTTACCTATCATGTCTATTCTCTAAGCGGAAATCACCTGAGTCTCTTAATCGGATTTATGGCTATTCTGGGTACCTTCATGAATAGTTATACTGCTGATAAATATGACGGTTTTATGAAGAGAAAACTCGGCACGAGAGGACACTATTTTAGAATGGGTCGCGACGTGAGAATGTTTATCATATTTATTGGGGCATTAATAAATCAGCCTCTTTTAATTCTTGTTATCATCGCTATCTTGATGAATATAGAAAATATCAGAAGGGCAGTGGTCTTAAATAAAAGATGTTATGCCTAACAAACTAAAGCCACTTATAATCGGAGACTTAGAAATAAAAATACCAATTATTCAAGGCGGTATGGGGGTTAAGGTATCGACGGCTTCTTTGGTCAGTGCGGTGGCAAATTACGGGGGAGCAGGAACCATAGCCAGTGTAGCACTTGGCTATGGCGCCCAAGAGAATGAAACCAATTTTGTTAAAGCCTCAAGAGAAGGGCTCCAAAGAGAAATACGTCAAGCTAAGGAATGGACTCAAGGGGTTGTAGGGGTAAACATATTGGTAGCTGTAGCCAATTATGAGGATTTGGTACGAACCGCTGCAAGAGAAAAAGCTGATTTCATTGTTTCAGGAGCAGGTTTGCCTTTGAAGCTGCCGGAATTTACCGAAGGTGCTTTAATAAAACTGATACCAATCGTTTCCTCAGCGAGAGCGGCGGATATTATAATCAGGGCCTGGAGAAAACGTTACAATCGTTTACCGGATGCCATTGTTGTGGAAGGTCCGTTGGCAGGCGGACATTTAGGGTTTAAAGTTGAGGATTTAACATCGCATAACGAGAATAATCTAGAGAAGTTAATCGTCGATGTTTTAAAAGTAGTTAAAGAATACGAAAAAGATTTGAATATAAATATGCCGGTTATAGCAGCAGGAGGAATATTTGACGGGAAGGACATTGCTAAATTTCTTAAATTGGGAGCAAGGGGTGTGCAAATAGCAACTCGATTTGTTGCTACCTTTGAGTGCTCTGTAGCAGATGAATTTAAGGAGTTGTATCTTGCAGCGGGGGAAGAAGATATTGTTATTATAGAAAGTCCTGTTGGTATGCCTGGAAGAGCGATAATGACTGAGTTTATTGTTAGATTACTGCATGGTGAAAGGATCCCGATTAGATGTAACTATCAATGTCTTAAGACTTGTAACCCTAAAACTTCTCCTTACTGTATAGCTGAAGCCTTATTCAACGCTGTTAGCGGTAATTTGGACAATGCGGTTGTATTTGCCGGGAGCAATGTGTCGCGGGTTGACAGAATTGTTTCAGTAAAAGAGCTGATGGATGATATCGTAAGTGAAGCAATCGAGGAGTTAGATAAAATAATATAAGAAAAAAAGACTTAATAAAGAAATGATGAGAAAAATTTTGTTTCCTCAGAAGAGCTGAAAGAGGTCCCACAACTGCGTCCTTCTCCAACGGAACATAAGTAAAAAGGAAGGGCAGAAATCATTCTTGACAAACATAGACTATATAATATTATAATAATGAATGTTATATCTTCAAAAAAAGAATTTAAACAGAAATAAAATATAGTATTATATAATATTTAAATTGATAAAAATAGAACAAATTTAACCAGTTTTTCTAATTTTAAACAGAAATAATAAGAAGGTGAATAATTATGGCAGAGCGAGTAAAAGACCCAGTTTGTGGGATGGAAATAGAAAAGAATAAAGCCATAAAATCCGATACGGGGCCGTCTCAGTAACCTTGGCGCAAAAGTAATGAGAGTCCGCAACAATCCCGGTTTAAATGGCGGAAAAAGGCCGGTGGCTATAAAAAGAAAGAAGAAGAAAATTAATTGTTTGGAATGTCCACAGAAAGAGTATTGTTGTCAAGAGGGGGTATGGGTAGATTTAGAGGAAGCCAGAAAGATTTCGTCTCTTGGGTTAAGTGGAGGATTCTATCATTTAAGGAAAGATAAGAAGTTTCCTTCCGGGTATAAAGTTTCTACAAGTTACGAGGATGGTCCTTGTTCCTTTCTTACTGCTGATGGATTATGCTCCATTCACAAGGTTGATTATAATCTAAAGCCAACCTATTGCAAAGAATTTCCTTATGAAGATGGAAAAATAGCGCCTCTTGCAAAAGAATTCTGTTTATTGATTAAATACAATTTGTTTGACAAAGCCAGATAAGATGCTATAATAAAAATCACTAAAAAGATTAGGAAATCTTAAGCCGTAGAGGAAGATAACTAACCTTTACGGCTTTTTTATTCAGCGTTTTCTATAAGGATGGCCATTAAAAAAACAAAGACTTCACAGAAAGGCAGGCAGTGCAAATTTCCGCACTGCAAACAAATTTTGAGTATTTATAACCATGAGGCCTATTGCCATGTTCATCTTAGACAGATTTATCGGATGGAAAAGCCCAAGGGCTCTTAATTATCATGACGCATAAGACAGTCAGTACGGCTAGCTTCCCATATGAGGTTAATCAATCCGCAGAGAGTTTTTACGGGCTGGGAATTGCGCCGAGGATTCTCGATATTCTTGAGCGCATAAAATTTAAGGTTCCGACGCCGATTCAGCTGAAGGCAATCCCTCTGGCGATTGATGGTAAAGATGTCATCGGTGTCGCGCAGAGCGGAACCGGCAAAACCCATTCTTTTGCTATTCCAATGGTGCAATGTTTGGCGCAAAAAAGGGGAACAGGGTTAGTCCTTGCGCCTACCCGGGAATTGGCTATTCAGATCGATGAGGCTTTTCAGGGAATTGCGCATTCATTTGGGATGCGGACTGCTTGTCTTATCGGCGGCGCTCCGATGGGAGGTCAGATACATTCGTTACGCAAAAACCCCCGCGTGGTGATTGCAACCCCGGGTAGGCTTATAGATCATATCGGCCGGCGGAATGTATTGCTTAATAACGTAGCAATGCTGGTGCTTGATGAAGCGGATCGCATGCTTGATATGGGATTTGCTCCGCAGATCGAGCGGATTTTGCGTTTTCTGCCAAAAGAAAGACAGACTATGCTTTTTTCTGCAACTATACCCAAAGAAATCATGGGGATCGCCAGTAAATATATGAGACTACCCGTTAGTGTGGAAATCGCTCCTTCAGGTACAACCGCCGAAGATGTCACCCAAGAATTATTCATTATTAAGAAGGACGCAAAATTACAGCTTCTTAGTAAATTGTTTACGCAGTATCACGGGGCAATTCTTTTGTTTTCACGCACGAAGCATAACGCAGGGAAGCTTACTCGAGCGATTCGCGATATGGGGTACAGGGCGGCCGAAATACATTCTGATCGTTCTCTGGGTCAGCGTCGTGAAGCGCTGGAAGGTTTTAAATCAGGTAAATATAAGATACTCGTTGCCACTGATATCGCCGCAAGAGGGATAGATGTTATCGGAATCGAGTTGGTCATCAATTACGATCTTCCCGATGATACGCAGAATTATGTGCACCGCATTGGCCGTACGGGGCGGGCAGGTCATAAAGGGCATGCGATTTCTTTTGCCACACCCGAGCAGGGCCGCGATGTCCGGAATATCGAAAAACTTATCAGGATTTCGTTACCCATTGCAAAGCATCCGCAGATTTCTTCGGAAGAATTTATTCAGCCTTCACGGCAATCTCCATTTAAACGATTAAAACCTAAATATAGGCAAAGGCGTCGCAGATACCATAGGTACTAATTTACCCCTCTTAGCCCTCTGCAAATAGATAGCTTGCAGAGGGTTTTTGTTTGGGGTAGAATAGAGAAAATTTGGGTTAAGAAAAGAGCATTTTAGAGATAAGAAGTTCTCGCTTCAATTTAGTTTAATCGATGACTATAACTCTAACCCAGCAAAGGACACCAAAAAGAATGACACCCGCTTTATATCATCCCTGGTGTATTCTTTTTAACCGTATATACCACCAGATACCGGCGCGCTTTCTGAAGCAATCGGGAAATTTTACAGGTGTGTATCATCCATAGGAAGGGCATTGGTGTTTTACAGCGCACCGTTCATTCCATCCTTCGCCAAATGCCGGAAAAAGAAGTAACCCAGACACTTTCGAAGTAATCAGGAAAAGCGATAATGAGGGGAAATCGCTCGTGTCCCTTCAGGGAATGTCCCCGGTTTATAGGAGGAAAAATTGGCTGAAATTCTGGTAAGGTTAGAGATAATAATTATAATCATAGGTTTTGTTATAGGTTTAATGTTTCTGTTCGCACTGGTGATGGTAAACCGCCATATTGCTGAAGTAAAGAACGGTTTGAAGAAAATCATTGAGTTATTAGAGTCTAGGGATAAATAAAAGGTTCAGAAAAAGAGGGTCTAACGGGGTGAAGATATTTATTAGCGATTTACATTTAGGTGATGGGTCAAGGACGGATGATTTTCATCG
The DNA here is from genome assembly GCA_964391145.1 of uncultured Planctomycetales bacterium. Classification (GTDB taxonomy): domain Bacteria; phylum Omnitrophota; class Gorgyraeia; order Gygaellales; family JAHJCI01; genus CAYMKG01. The sequence continues at coordinate 13,533 of CAYMKG010000001.1, read as the reverse complement.
CGATAAAGAACTTCTGGAATTTCTGGAATTTGTTGGAAGCCAAGCCCAAGAATTAATTATTTTAGGAGATTTTCTTGAATTATGGCAAGCTGATTTAGACAGGGCTCTGTTTCGGCACAGTGAAATTATAAATAAACTCTTATCTTTAAGAAATAAAGTAAAAATAACCTACGTAATTGGAAATCATGATTATATACCCTTTGTAAAATTTACCCAGCCCCTGCGCACAGGGGCTGGGTTTATCGATTCAGATATTAAGAAAAAATAAATCTGACCCCATTTTCTCTACATAAAATCAGTTGACAAATAAAAAAAGTATGTTATACTGATTTTGTAGTAGATAAAGGTACGGAAAACTAGAGCCGCCAGGCCAGTTCTCTCGGCCTTGCGGTTTTTTTTATTCTGCCATTATTTACTACAGTTGTAAATCTTTTGGGAAGGAGGGGAGTAAGTAATGGCAAGAGGAAAGGTTAAATGGTTCAGTAACCAGAAAGGTTACGGTTTTATTGCTCTTGAGTCCGGCGATGATGTATTCGTGCATCACAGCGCAATTCAGGGTGATGGCTATAAGACTTTAGAAGAAGGCCAGGAGGTCGAATTTGAGGTCGAACAAGGCCGCAGAGGCAAACAAGCCATAAAGGTAGTGAAGTTGTAACCTAGAGCATACCAGGCCCGGCATTTATGTCGGGCCTTATTTTAAGGAGAATAGAAAATGCATAAAGGAAAGATTAAAAAACTAATTCGGGATAGGGGTTTTGGTTTTATCAATGATACAGACGGCAGAGAAGTATTTTTTCACCAAAGCGGCCTCGTAGACATTAAATTTGATACTTTGAACGAAGGACAGGAAGTTGAGTTTGAAGTTGAGAAGTCTCAAAAAGGCCCACGGGCTTTGAATATACGGAGTGCAACAGCGTAAGGGTGAGAAAGGCTCCACATTTTAAACATAGCTTAGCAATATCCCAAGCAAATTTTGCTTGGGATATTTTGCTTTCAAGAGTATAATTAGACTGAGGGACGAGGGATATTATGCTCGACTTATCAAAAAAAAGATTAAGATTGAGAATTGTAGTTCCGGCCTATCCGGCATTTAATATCTATTCTTACGTTGCCAAACGCACTACGGCTTTGGGGCCGGTGTGCGTTGGCAGTGCTGTGAACGAAATGGAAAGATGGGATGTCGAGGTTATCGATGAGAATAACCTTCGCAGATACGGACCCAGAAGCGACTCAGGCGGAGCTGACCATGAATTTTTACAGCGGCACAGACCCGCGGATGTGGTTGGATTTTATGGCGGATTGACAAGCACAATACCCAGACTCTATAGACTAGCCCGCTTTTATAAAGATAAGGGAGTGATAACTATCGCGGGGGGGCAACATTTTGTAGAAGATAATATAGCCGAGGCATTGAATTCTAATATTGATTATGTGGTTATTGGCGAGGGCGAGGAGACGATTAAAGAGCTTTTAGAGGCGCTCGAAGGCAAGCGAGATGTAAGTAAGGTCAGGGGCGTTGCTTATTTAAATAACGGGCAGATTATTTGTACTCCAAAAAGGGAGCCTCTGACGGATTTCGATAAATTGCCCTTACCGGATTTCTCCCTGGTGCGCTATGCCAAGATTAAACTTTATCCTGTTGAGAGGATACGAGGCTGCGGTATGAATTGTGAGTTCTGCACCGTTAAAGGCAAGCCAAGATATGCCTCCGCTGAGCGACTTCTCGAACAAATCAGTTCTCTTCTGGAAACAAATGATGCCAGGCATTTTTTTGTGGTTGACGACCTTTTCGGACAACAACGGGATGAAACAATAAGGTTCTGCAATATGCTCAGGGATTACCAGAAAAGTATAGGCAGAAGGCTGGATTTAACCGTTCAGATAAGACTGGATAAAGCCAAAGACTCTGAGTTGCTTTCTGCTATGCGCCAGGCGGGCATTAACACGGTAGCCATTGGTTACGAGTCACCTATTGAAGAGGAATTAAAAGCTATGAGAAAGAATATAAAACCTCAGGAGATGGTATCTCTTACAAAGATATTTCATAAATTTGGATTTTTGATACACGGCATGTTTATCTTTGGCTATCCCTTAAAAGAAGAGAATTTAAGAATGTCGGCAGAGGAACGAGTAAGGCGTTTTAAGGATTTTATCAGGAAGGCTAAGATTGATACTATACAGGTTTTGCTGCCCGGCCCTTTACCAGGAACAGAGTTAAGACACAGGCTTCAAGCACAAAACAGGATTTATTCGACAAAAGATCTGGGTTGGGAATATTATGATGGCAACTTTCCTCTTTTTGAACCCGATGAGCCGATGAGTGCTGAACAAATGCAGGCTTCCATTAGGAGGATTATGAGTAAGTTCTATCAGTTTAAATATATGTTTATGATAGGTCTAAATATATTTTCATTTTCCAGTTTAATTTTCTATTTGCATAATATTAAATTAGGATGGAGAAAGTGGTACCGCCACTGGCGTAATCACCTGGCTCGTTTCGGCGGTTGGATTATTATGAGAAAATGGGTTTCAGCGTTTAAAAAGGATAAATTTTCGCAAAAATTGCAAAAAGCAAAAAAGCGTCTGGAAACAATCTCTCCTTCGCCTATCAAATTAAGATAAGCTAATATGGACCGCGGAGGCAGCTCGTACCCAGCCCACAATCAAGCCGAGCCGAAGGCCGAAAGTTAATTCTACTTTTAAGAGTACCCCTTAATTTTTTGGGTTATTTTGACGGTATATTTCCGAGAGCGCCTATTTAAAAATGAAGGTGTTCTGTTATTATTAAAAGTAAAGGAAAAAGAAAAAACGGTTTAATGGGAGGAGAATATGAAGAGGATTTTACTC
>CAYMKG010000001.1:0-10586 GCA_964391145.1 uncultured Planctomycetales bacterium | reverse complement strand
AGCCCGGCGGACACGATTTTATTTCCAAATATAGATATCTGATTCAAAACGGGCAACTCAGGAGTAGGCTGGCGCAGGAGTCCGCTAAAATAGCAAAGGACTTCCTGGCTAAAAATAGATTAAAGGAGGACCTTTCTAAATTATTAAAGGCGTTTTAAGGCGTCTGCTCTGGCTGGAAAGTTATGTCTTCAGCATAGAGGGAATATAGGTTTAAAGACAGCGGATAATTTGAAAAAATGCTTAAAATATGATATAATAATAAAGTAATATGGTAAAAAGCGGATTTGCGAAAATCAAATAAGGAAGGTAATCCTCGTAGCAGGGATTACCTTTATTTTTTAGTAAAGATGGAAGAAAAAACCAAGGAACAGCTTAACGAGGAATTGAATTTCTTGCGAGCCAGGGTAAACGAGCTGGAGAAGGTCGAATCCGAGAGAAAAAAGGCGGAAGAGAACATCTACCGGCAGAACGCTGTTCTGAATGCAATCAATAAGGTATTTGAGGAAGCATTGGTGTGTGAAACTGAAAAGGATGTTGCCCAGGTTTGCCTTTCCGTAGCCGAGAAATTAACCGGCAGTAAGTTCGGTTTTATCGGTGAGGTGAATAAGGCAGGGCGTTTTGATACCATCGCTATGAGCGAGCCCGGCTGGGATGCCTGCAGGACACCAAAGACAAACGCAGTTAAGATGATTAGAGATATGGAAATCCGGGGTATCTGGGGCAAGGCGATTAAACAGGCCAAATCCGTAATAGTTAACGACCCTGTTTCTGACCCCGAGAGCGTCGGAGTTCCCGAGGGACACCCCCAGATAACCTCTTTCCTCGGAGTCTCTCTAAGACAAGGAAACAAGGTCCTTGGTATGATAGGTTTAGCCAACAAAGAAGGGGGCTATAGTTCTCTTGACCGGCAGTCGGTCGAAGCATTATCCATAGCGTTCGAAGAGGCATTAATGTACAAACGGCTGGAGATGGCTTTACGGATAAATCGAGCCAATTATAATACATTATTGAACAATATTCCGCAGAAAATATTTTATAAAAACAGAGATTCTACTTACGTATTGTGTAACGAGGCATTTGCAAAGGATTTGAATATAAAGCCCGGCGAAATATGCGGAAGAACGGATTACGATTTTTTCCCGAGAAAATTAGCTGAGAAGTATATTAACGATGATAGAAGGATAATGGAATCGGGAGCGGCTGAAGATATTGAGGAGAAGTATATTGTAAAAGATAATGAGGTTTTTGTTCGGACTTATAAAGCTCCGCTTAAAGACGAAAAAGGCGAAACCATCGGCATTTTTGGTATTTTTTGGGATATTACCGCACGCAAAAAGATAGAGGAGCAATTGCGGATATTAAACAAAGAGCTCCTGAAGTCAAACAAGAGGCTGAAGCAAATAGCCTTAAGAGATCCTCACACCGGGCTTTACAACCATCGCTATCTTGGAGAGATTATCGAAGCGGAATTCTATCGCGCCAAAAGGTACGGTCATCCGTTTTCGGTAATAATGCTGGATATAGATTATTTTAAATCAATAAATGACGTTTATGGGCACCAGTTCGGCGATCTGGTGCTGAAACAATTTGCCAGACTGCTGAAGAAAATAGTGCGCCGATACGATGTAGTTATACGTTTTGGAGGAGAAGAATTTGTAATTATTTCCTCCGGAATAGATAAGTCCAGTGCTTTGCTTTTAGCCCAAAGACTTTTAGACGCAATATCTTTATATAATTTCGGAGATAAGAAACATGTTGTTAAGCTTAAATTAAGCATAGCGGTTACCTCCTGTCCCGAAGATAGGGCATTCAAGGCAATGGATTTAATTGAGCTTGCCGACCGGATTATAGATAAGGTTAAAGAACACGGGGGCGACCGGGTTTATTCGTCCGAAGATATAAGAAAAAAGAAGCGAATTTCCTTAAAGAAGAAAGAGGTTACTGATATTAAATTTTTAAGAGAGAGGATAGAAAAGCTTACCAAAAGGGCCAACCAGAACTTAATTGAGGCGGTTTTTGCGTTTGCCAGGACGATTAAATTAAAGGACCGTTACACGGGAGAGCATACCGAAAGGATTGTCTATTATGCTACGGAAATTGCTCGGGCTTTAGGCTTGTCTAAAGAAGAAATAGAGCTGGTTAAACAGGCTGCAATATTGCACGATTTAGGCAAGATTGGCATAAGCGATAAAATTTTGCTTAAACCCACCAGACTTACAAAGAAAGAATTTGAGGAAATTAAAAAGCATCCGCAGATTGGCGTAGATATCATAAGGCCGATTCAATTCTTGCACAGTATAATACCCATGATTCTTTATCACCATGAGAGATGGGATGGCAGAGGTTATCCCAAGGGTTTGAAGGCTGAGGAGATTCCTGTTGGAGCACGCATTGTCGCAATCGCAGACGTATATCAGGCGTTAATTTCCGACCGCCCCTACCGGCCGGCGTATAACCAGAAGGAAGCGATAAAGATAATAAAGGAAGGCGCCGGCACTCAATTTGACCCCAAGATTGTAAATGTATTTCTGAAGGTTTTACAGCGCGGAAAAAGTCGCAGATTCTAGCCCCGCCGTTACCCTTCCTTTCTGCAGATTTCTCTTTACAGGTTCAGTTAATAATAGTATTATTATACTTATTTACCAACAAAATTGAGCGCAAGGTGATGAGAAGACAAAGGAGAGTGTCTTCCATTTAAATAAAATTTATTATTTACCAAATTTGGGGACGCCCTTATATCTTTCTACTGCGAAGAGACACGTCGTAGCAAAAAGGTGCGGGGTTTAGCTTAAAGGGTGTCCCTGAGAGAGGGAGGGGGTTGATGGTTAGTTTTGAGGAATTCAAGAAATTGGATGTTCGGATAGCCAGGGTATTAGAGGTAAAAGACCATCCTGATGCGGATAAATTGTTTGTTCTGAAGATTGATGTCGGAGATAAACAAAAACAGATAATTGCGGGGATTAAACATGTTTATAAAAAGGAAGACCTGGCCGGAAGACAAATCGTGGTAGTGAACAATTTAGAACCTGTAACTATTCGGGGAGAGTCTTCAGAGGGTATGCTTTTGGCTGCGCAGAGCGCAGAGGAAATTTCCCTACTGGTCCCGGATAAGCCAATCAAAGAGGGGGCTAGGGTAAAATAATAGATCAGGAGGTCCCAAAATGGCCGAGAAAAAACTAATCCAAACTTTAGTTATAGAGGATGACCCTTTTTCTGTGGCTGTGCTCGAATACTATGGTAACAGGTTAAAAGATTTTAAATTAAATATTAGCCACACGGTTACTCTTGAGGAATCTCTGGTTTTTTTGGATAATCACCCCGAAATCGAGCTAATCTTTTTGGACTACCGCGTTCATAGCAAACTCACCGGGCTTGAGATTCTTCAGCATATTAGGGGCAAGGGTATAAAGGTGCCTATTATAATCGTTACCGGAAGCGGGAACGAGGAAATAGCGGTATTGATGATTAAGGCAGGAGCCAGCGATTATCTGGTAAAAGGGCATTTAAGTGAAAAGGTTCTGGAACAGTCCATAAAGTGTGCCCTGGAACAGCAGAAAATATTCAAGGACGCTCTGAGGCAGGATTCCATACTTAAGGATATGGCTATTAAAACTTCCTTGAACGGAGTGTGCACTCTGGATTTAGACGGACGCATCAACTATGCCAACCCCTCTTTTATTACTATGTGGGGATATGAACGCGAGGAAGAGGTAAGGGGGAAATTTATAAGGGAGTTCTTTTTTGCTCCGGAACAATGGGACAGAGTGTTCCATGCTTTAAACGAGAAAAAGAGCTGGCTGGGAGAGTTGGTCGGAAGAAAGAAGGATGGGATACAATTTTATCTTCAGACGCTGTTTTCTATGATAGAATTTAAAGATAACAAATCCCATCAGATAATGGCTTCTTTTATAGATATCACCAGAGTGAAGGACGCGGAGAAGAAAAGGGAGGCTCTTTACAGGGGCATAATGGAGGTTTTTGCCTTAAGGGCAGAGGAGGTAGGCAATGTAGAGACCGCAGGCCACATTCATAGAATAGCCGCTTATACAAAATTTATCGCCGAGAAGCTAAGAGAGCTTGAGCCTTTCAGGGAATATATAGATGAGAAATACATCAGCGATATAAGCTACGCCAGCATGCTCCACGATGTGGGAAAGTGGCGGACTCCTAATGAGATTCTGCTTAAGCCTTCAGAGCTCACCGATGCAGAATGGGAGATAATAAAGCAGCACCCTAAATTGGGCGTCGAGATGCTTATGCCCCTTTTAAAAGAAAAGGGGAGTAATCAATATCTCAGACTGGTAGAGAATATAGTCCTGTATCATCATGAGAGATGGAACGGACGGGGTTATCCCGAAGGTTTAAAGGGGGAGGAGATACCTCTTTCTGCGAGGATTGTCGCTTTGGCAGATATATACGACGCTTTAACTTCGGACCGTTCGTATAGAAAAGCTCTTGCGCACGAAGAGGCTGTCGCGGTGATGGAAAAGGAAAAAGATAATTTTGACCCCCGGATATGGGATGTATTTATAAATAACCAATGGGAGTTCAAGCATATTAAGGATGAGATTCGGTAAATGAATGCGAGCGGAAAACCGAAGACAGATATAAGCAAATATATAAAGGGTAGAGCCGCAATTGTTGGGATAGGCAATACGCTTAAAGGCGTAGAGAGAAATTTCTTTTTTCTCGCTACTCGTTACTTTTTATACTTTACTATACTTTAAAAAACTTCTGTGTTAGAATGTAACGCGGAGCCGGATAATGTTTGTGGATTTGGAGACCAGAAAGGGGGTAAGAAGACATGGATTGGAGTAAAATTCGACGGCCGGAAGATATTGTCGACGTGGGCAAAAACAAGTTCGGCGATTATAGCAAATTCCTTCCCTGGATAATAATCGCGCTGTTGATACTTTTCGGCCTGAAGGGATTTCTTTATACTATCGGGGCGGAGGAGGTGGGCGTGATTCAGCGGTTTGGCAGATATGTGCGTTTAAGTCCGCCTGGATTGCACGCCAAGCTTCCCTTCGGAATTGAGAAAGTTACCCCGATTAAAGTGAAGAGGGTGTTTAAAGAGGAATTCGGAGTAAGAACTCTGCGTCCGGGCGTACGCACCCAGTATTCACCCCGCTCATACCTTGATGAATCCTTGATGCTTACCGGAGATTTGAATATTTTGGATGTGCGCTGGATTGTTCAGTTTAGGATAAAAGATCCTATAGAGCTCCTCTTTAACATTCGCAGGCCCGTAGATAATTTAAGGGATGTAGCTGAGGCAGTGATGCGCCGCTTTGTGGGAGACTATCGGGTGGATGAAGTACTTACTATTGAAAGAGAGGAAATAGACCATTTAGTCCAGCAGGAAATGCAGGTGCTATTGGATAAATACAGAAGCGGCATTCAGATTGTTACGGTTAAGCTGCTTGATGTGAATCCTCCCGATAAGGTAAAGCCGGCATTTAATGAGGTAAATGAAGCCAAGCAAGAGAGAGAGCAGATGATTAATCAGGCCTGGGAAGCCTACAATAAAGCTATACCCCGCGCAAAGGGCGAGGCAGAGAGGACAATCCGAGAAGCAGAAGGGTATAGTTTAGATAAAATAAACCGGGCAAAGGGTGAAGCAGAGAGATTTTTATCCGTATTGGCTGAATATAAAAAAGCACCCGAGATAACCCAAAAGAGATTATATCTTGAGACATTGCAGGAAGTTTTGCCCAAGGCAAAAGAGAAATACATAATTGACCCACAGCAGTCTTCGATTCTGCCGCTGCTGGACTTCCGCAGGAAAGGAGGTGAGCAGCAATGAAGGGTTTATTAAAGATAATTACAGGAGTTTTTGTTATTCTGGTTATTGTGGTTATCGCCGCCTTTATGAGCGGGGTAGTATATATTGTTGATGAGACAAAGCAGGTGGTGATAACTCAATTTGGCGAGCCTATCGGCGAACCAATTACCGACGCAGGTCTGCATTTTAAAATGCCTTTTATACAGCAGGCGCACTATTTTGAAAAGAGACTACTGGAATGGGATGGTGACCCCAATGAGATCCCCACCAAGGATAAGAAGTATATCTGGGTAGATACTTTTGCCCGATGGAGGATTATCAATGCCCTTAGTTTTTTAGAATCTGTGGGCAATGAGATAAGCGCTCATGCCAGGCTGGACGATATTATCAATTCGGCAACCCGTGATGTGATTACCAGCCACCTGCTGGTTGAGGCAATCAGAGATAGCAATCGTATTCTGGATACAGAGGAGGTGGAAATCGATATTTCGCTTGCTGAGGAAGCACTGGAACGTATCGAGGTAGGTCGTAGTACTCTAGAGAATTTGATCTTAGTTAAAGCGAGCAAGCTTGCACCTCAGTATGGGATTGAGCTGGTTGATGTGCGCATCAAGCGCGTTAATTATGTTGAAGATGTCAGGAATAAGGTTTATGACAGAATGATTGCCGAGAGAAAGCGCGCTGCGGAGAGATATCGTTCCGAAGGCCAGGGAAAGTCGGCTGAAATACATGGGCAGTTAGCCAAGGAAATGAAATTGATTACCTCCGAGGCGTATCGCCAGGCGCAATCTATTAAGGGTAAGGCTGATGCAGAAGTGACCAACATCTATGCGCAGGCCTTTGGTCAGGATCCCGATTTTTACTCGTTCGTAAGGACAATGGAGACATACCGTAATACAATCGATGAAAATTCTTCAATAATCCTGACTACTGACTCTGACTACTATAAATATCTCAAACAACTCAAATAATAACAGGGACGAATCTTCGCGCCAGTCGGAGAACTGTCCCTGAGCCAATCGAAGAAGTGTCCCCGAAGGTGTTAAATTTCTTTCGAATAAGTAGTTGGGACACTTCTGCGAACAGCCCAAGAAATGTTGTAGTAACTCAGCAATTAAGTAATGTTTTTTAAGGAAATTAGGTTATTAGGAGATTGGGATTTGGAGATTAGGAAACTGGGGGATTAGGCAGAGCTGTTTGTAATTAATAAGCTTTTTTATCCCTAATATCCTAATTTCCCAATATCCAAATCCTGATATCCCAATCACCCAATATCCTTAAAGTTTTACCTAATTAGCGAGCATTAACAAACGTCCCTCGAACAGGGTGGGGACACTCTTCTCCGAACAGCCCAAGAAACGTCCCTAAAGAGGAGAGGAAGAGGAGCAGGTGTGCCGGACCTGCCCGCCGCATAAAAGAAAAAAGTCAAGCAAAAAGAAAAGGAGTAAGAAGTAAGTATGTCCAGAACCAGGATTATCTGCACCCTCGGTCCAGCGAGCGCCGGCACCACCATTATCAGAAATATGATGCTGGCGGGAATGGACGTGGCCAGGCTGAACTTTTCTCACGGAAGCTGGGATGGCCATTTGCGGAGATTAAATATAATTCGCTCTCTTAATAAGAAGTACCGCCGCCACATCCGCATATTGCAGGACTTAGAAGGCAACCGCATCCGCATCGGCAAATTGAAAAATGGCCTGCCGATAGAGCTTCGAAAAAGAGATACTGTCTATTTGACCCAGGAGAAAATTTCCGGTAAAGACAAGCTCATACCCTTTGATTACGAAGGGTCATTGCAGCCGATAAAAAAGGGTCAACTTGTCTTTATTGATGATGGCAATATAGTTTTAAAGGTAAAAGCGCGGCAGACCAGGTGCCTTAAACTCGAGGTTGTAATCGGGGGCCGGATTAAAGAGAACAAAGGCCTGAATATACCGGGGGTTAAATTAAACTTCCCCAGAATTACTTCAAAAGACAAGCAGGATTTGCAGTTTGGAATAAAATACCGGGTAGATTTTATTGCCCAGTCATTTGTGCGCAGCGACAAAGATGTAATAGCCGTAAGGAATTTAATAAAAGACAGGTTGCCCGATTGCAGGATAATCGCCAAGATTGAGAACCAGGAGGGCATTAACAACATTGATAAGATTCTTGAGGTCTGTGACGGCATAATGATTGCCAGGGGCGATATGGGGGTTTCACTGCCGATGCATCAGCTGCCGGTTATCCAGAAGCAGATTATCAACAAATGTAATCAAAAAGGGAAGTTTGCGATTACCGCTACCCAGATGCTTGAGAATATGGTTGAGCATATAAGGCCGACGCGGGCTGAAGTTACCGATATCGCTAATGCTATTTTGGACGGCACCGACTATGTTATGCTTTCTGCCGAAACCGCCGTCGGAAAATATCCGGTAAGAGCGGTAAGGATGATGAATGATATTATAAAATATACCGAAGACTCAAGCTTTTATAAACCCCGTTAGAGAATTTTGTTCTCTAACAGCGGCTTTCTCTAACGGAGTAAATCAAGATATCTTGAGAGAAAGAGAGGTGAAGGATGTTAGGACTTGATTTTATGTTTTTTCTTCCCGCAGGAGCGGTTATAGCATTGGTTTTTGCCGGCTATCTGGTGAAGCGGATTTTAAGATTTGAGGAAGGCACAGAGAGGATGAAGGAAATCGCCTCTGCCGTTAAAGTCGGCGCCAGAACTTATCTTAGAAAACAAAACAGCATTGTTTCTGTGTTTTTCGGCATTGTTTTATTAATCCTTTTATTTTTGGCCTTGCGGGGATATTTGATTATTTTCGTCCCCCTTGCTTTCTTGTCAGGGGGGTTTTTCTCAGGCCTTGCTGGTTTTATCGGAATGATGGTGGCGACAAGCTCTTCCAGTCGCACTGCCAATGCCGCCAGAAAGAGTCTGAATTCCGGCCTGCAGGTTGCTTTTTCCAGCGGCGCGGTAATGGGCTTGGTGGTTGTGGGTTTTGGATTGCTGCATTTGAGTATTTGGTATTTTCTTCTGGATTGGTATTACTCGGTGCATCCTGTACCATCCGGGCTGAGTAAGATTTCGGTAATCACCTCAACGCTGCTCTGTTCAGGAATGGGGGCCAGTTTTGTTGCTCTGTTTGCCAGAGTTGGCGGAGGAATCTTTACCAAGGCTGCTGACGTAGGGGCTGATTTGGTTGGCAAGGTTGAAGCAGGGATTCCCGAGGATGACCCGCGCAATCCCGCGGTGATTGCCGATAATGTCGGAGATAATGTCGGTGATGTTGCCGGAATGGGAGCCGACCTTTATGAGTCTTACATCGGCTCGATTGTGGCAACTGCTGCTTTGGGTGTTGCAGCCGGACTGGGATTACGGGGAGTGGGGTTACCTTTTGTGATTGCCGCTGTCGGCGCCCTGGCTGCAATAATCGGCACCTTTTTTGTGCGAAGCGGCGAGGAGGCCAAACAAGGTGTTTTGTTAGCTGCTTTGCGAAGAGGGATATTTATAAGCTCACTGTTAGTTGCTGCCTGTTCCTATTTTGTTATCCGGCTTGTTCTCGGCCCGGGTCATTTGGGAGTTTATTTTTCCGTGCTTTCAGGTTTAATTGCGGGGCTGTTTATCGGCTTTTCAACCGAATTTTTTACCTCGAGTAATTTTAAGACTACGCGTTCAGTCGCTGATGCCGCTCTCTCAGGACCTGCTACTGTAATTATCGGAGGGATAGCCGTGGGTATGTTATCTACTGCATTTCCCGTGCTGGTTGTAGGTGCGGTTGTCCTGGGGAGCTTCTTTTTATCAGGAGGCGCTGCTAATTTTAATGCCGGACTTTACGGTATAGGTATTTCAGCGGTGGGGATGCTTTCTACCCTGGGCATTACCCTGGCCAGCGATGCTTATGGCCCGGTAGCAGATAATGCGGGTGGCAATGCTGAGATGGCTGGTCTGGGGCCAGAGGTGCGCAAAAGGACTGATGCCTTGGATGCTCTCGGCAATACTACCGCAGCCACCGGCAAAGGATTTGCCATTGGCTCAGCTGCCTTGACAGCACTGGCTCTAATTGCCGCCTATCGCCAGCAGGTTACTCTGTTAGGGGTAGAGTTGAATTTGAGCTTGCTTAATCCGAATCTATTGGTCGGTTTATTTGTGGGAGCGATGTTGCCGTTTCTGTTCAGCTCGATGACAATGCAGGCAGTAGGAAGAGCTGCCGGCTCAATTATTACTGAGGTCAGGCGGCAATTCAAGGAGATTCCGGGGATTATGGAAGGTAGGGTTAAGCCGGATTATGCTCTATGTGTAAGCATTGTTACCCGCGCCGCGCAGAAGGAGATGATACTGCCGTCGCTGACCGCGATTATTGCTCCGATTCTGGTTGGGTTATTGATTGGGTCGGAGGCAGTGGTAGGTCTTTTGGCCGGAGCAACGGTTTCCGGCTTTGTCCTGGCGATAATGATGGCTAATTCCGGCGGCAGTTGGGATAATGCCAAGAAATTCATAGAAGAAGGCCACCTCGGCGGTAAGGGCTCATCCGCTCATAAAGCAGCAGTGGTGGGTGATACCGTGGGTGACCCGTTCAAAGATACTTCAGGCCCGAGTCTGAACATCCTCATTAAGCTAATGTCTATGGTCTCTATTGTCTTCGCCGCCTTCATCCTTACCTATTCTCTCTTTTAGGGACCCTAAAAATTGTTGGATTTTTGGGATTTTGTGTTATAATTCTTAATATGGATGAGCAGGAATTACTGCGCAGGTGCCTTAGACAGGAGAAGAGCGCCTGGGATGAATTTGTTGACAGATATTCCCGCCTTATTTACA